>NZ_CP139138.1 GCF_034047335.1 Chryseobacterium sp. JJR-5R | reverse complement strand
TAATTCATGTGCAAGACATTGAAGCTATTACTGGACGTAAATGGAACTATAAGCAACTAAGGGATGCAACTGAAGAAATAGGAAGCAGAATGTTTGAAATAGAAACAGAAGACCGTTATAATCAAATATGGCTATTTTCAAGAATTTCTTACATTAAAGGTTCTGGAAGTTTTATTATTAATATAAATGAATTTTCTAAAGAGTTATTTCTTGAACTAAAAAGTAATTTTACGGCAATGCAACTAAAGTCTACTCTTTCTGTTACGTCTAAGTATGCTAAAAGAATTTACGCATTGAGTTGTCAATGGCGATCATTAGGTGAAAAAACGTTTGAAATTGTAGAATTAAAAAAAATGCTTGGATTAATCGATAAAAAGGGAAATGAACAATTTACAGAAATTACTGCATTTAAAAAGTACGTTTTAGACATTGCAAAAAAGCAACTTAATGAAGAAAGTGATATAAATTTTGATTATAAACTAATTAAACAAGGTCGTTCATTTAGATGGGTAGAAATGTTTTTTAATATGAAAACCCCACAACAATTAGAAATAAATTTTGACGTAAGTATTATCGATCAAAAGTATATATCAAAATTGCTTCTTTATGGTTTCTCTCAAGCACAATCAGATTTAATTGCTAAAAAAGAAAAAGAAAAGGATTTTGATATTCTAATTACAGATCTAAACGAAAAGATCAGGCAAAGAAAACTAAAAATTGATAATGCTGTCGGATATCTTATTGGAGTATATCAAAAAAAAGGTATTCTTCCAGAAAAAAATTAATTTATACCTGACAAAAATATTCAATGTCAGACATTGTAATCAACTATACATAAGTGCAATTTCAAGAAGTCACAAATAGCAGATCCGGAAGCAATCTCCAGGGGAACCGGTCTAAATTCTCCAAACATTCAGCGAACCTGCAGGTATGGTCTTGGCCAGGTGCAGCTGCGCCCTAATGGGACACAGGCAGTGGACCGGAAGCAATCTCCAAGGGAACCGGTCCAAAATTCGCCAGACATTCTTCATTTCCCCAAGAACCCGGCATCTGCATCTCATGGCCATGCCCTGATCATGTATGCAGTTTGGTCCCGCCTTTGACCTGGTGCCCATCCCCTACAAACCAGCAGAACTTTCCAAACAGTTAACATTACTGAAAACAGGATCTAATCTGGCGGAATTATATAATGGATTATATAAAAATATTTGGAAAATACAAAAAGTAAACTTATCATTACTTTAAAGCGGTTAAAGATCAAGAGGAAAATACCATTTAAATAACTTGTATATAAGGTTATGAAAATTACCTTTGAGAAAATTTCACCTTTTTGGATTTGCTGAAAGTTATAACTACCTTTGCATCCAAGTAGGTCACTACAAAATAATAATAGGAATATTTAGTATATTTGTATAAGAAAAAACTACCTTAAAGTTTGGCGACCCTGGTAGTTTTTAGATTTGTAAACCACAAAAATTTATATTATGATTTAAAGTATTTGCGCTCATAGAACCAAATTTGATTGAATCTATTCAGAGATTTAGCGCACCTCTGTGTTTAGATTTTTTCATCAATAAATGAAATAATACAAAAAATCAATGAAAAAATTCGATTTTAAAGGCATAGCTATTTTACTGAAGACTATTGCCGATATCGTCAAAATGTTTATAAACTAACTTTTACTCTTTAGCAATAACTCAATGTCTTACATACATTGGGTTATTTTACTTTAAGCTGTAATTGTTTTACAAATGTAAGAATAAATTCTGTTATACACCAAAATTTTTGTATACACACACATACATTTTACAGATAACTAAACACATACATGTTCACATGAACACATATATCCTAATTCTTATTCTTCAACAAATATATAATATTTACCTGTATATTCGAATTAACGATTTCAATTTAGAAAAAAAAGAGTCCCTATAACTAGGGACTTCTATTTCCTAAATGGCTTCAGGATATTCCTTCTTAAGAGCGCCAATAATATCACTCATTAAATCGACCCTTGAATATTTTGTATTTCTTTCTACCAACATTTGATGGTAGATATAATCATTCAGGAGATTCATATCGTGCAATGGTACAGTTACGGTTGTACCTTTAATTGCTTCACTTGTTGTTTGATCTTTGCGACCAACGGCTAACTTTACTTTTGGCATTCCTTTGCTGATCGTCTCATTATTTGTCAGTAAATGTATTCCTGTAGAGATAGCGTTCGACATATTAAAGTTTAAGTTTTTTTTGTCAATAATCATATAATTGATGAATCTGAGTAGGTTTTCAAACTCACGCACATACATTCGCAAACTCAATTTATAAGTATCTGGGTTTTTAATATTTTCTTTGTGTATTGGTACTACCCTCTGGGTAGGTACATTAAACTTTTTGTTCCCTAGCTTGTGCAGTAAATCTCCAAAATCTTTCCTAACCGTTTCTTCTTTCTTTGCCATAATTTACCTTATTTTAGTAATAATTCTTTGGTGAGTTCATCCAGTTGCCTCTGTGCATTGTTATTTGCCTCTACGCCATTTGTTAGCACACTCTTTGAAAACACTACAAGATCACTGATTGAATTTGTAGTAGTGGGAATTTCATATGTAGAAACAACTTCCGCAATTTGTTCTGTTAAATTTAATTTTGGTTTTACCATATTAAAAACAATCGATGCTTTATGTTGAGCATTCTGTTCTCTGATAAATTGAATTGTTTTTTTAACAGCAAGCATATCTAATGGGCCAGGTTTCATCGGTACTAAAATATGGTCGCTTATATCACAAATAGTCTCTAATCCTTCAAATATATAAGGCGGGGTGTCAATGAAAACAACATCATAATTTGAATTTCTTACTTCTTCCAATTGTGAAATATGGTATATTGGGATTTCTGAGCTTTCCCGGATCTCATATAATGATCCTTGATAGTCCACATCTAATATGCAGATTTTACAGTAATTTTTCAAATTATTGGCTAAATTGAATGTGAGGGTAGACTTCCCTACACCTCCTTTTTGATGAATTAAAGAATAAATTTTCATGATGAATTATTTTTACTTCTAAATAATATTGTAGATTAATGAATTGAAACGGGTTAATATCTCAATTAATATTATGTTGTAAAGATATAAAATAAAACAGAATATATATTCTATTTATTCTGTTTTATTTTATCTAATGTTTCTTGCTTTTAGAATCCTGAATTTACAAAATTACTTTGGCAAAGTTATCATTCGGGTATTAGGACCCATATAAAATTTTATTTTCTTTTCTTTAGCCATTCTTTCAAGAAAATCATTTCTCTCGTTAATATCCACATTCAATATATGATCGAAATCGTTAAAAGAATTACCATTATGTCCCCCTGTTTTATCAAATTTAATTTTAATAATTTCTAAAATTTGACGTTCTTTTTCTTCTTCCATTATTTATGATTAATATAATTAATATTAACAAATGTATTCATAAATATTGATTACCTGTTTTGATTGGCAGGTATTCCGGATCAGCAGAGTATCCACCTGGTACAGGAACTGGTGGCCAGGATGCAGATAAATAGAATAAAGGGAATATATATTCGGATTACTCCATTAGACTTCCTGCACAACTCCGGTGCAATTGCTTCCTGAAGAGATTCCCGGAACCGGGAACAGATCCTGATCAGGATGCCGGGAGCCAAGGCGCTGCACTCAGGTGTGCAGGAAATTATCCTGGTGCTTTCAGATCAGTGACAGCTGGGCAGGTATTCCGGATCAGCAGAGTATCCACCTGGTACAGGAACTGGTGGCCAGGATGCAGATAAATAGAATAAAGGGAATATATATTCGGATTACTCCATTAGACTTCCTGCACAACTCCGGTGCAATTGCTTCCTGAAGAGATTCCCGGAACCGGGAACAGATCCTGATCAGGATGCCGGGAGCCAAAGCGCTGCACTCAGGTGTGCAGGAAATTATCCTGGTGCTTTCAGATCAGTGACAGCTGGGCAGGTATTCCGGATCAGCAGAGCATCCACCTGGTACAGGAACTGGTGGCCAGGATGCAGATAAATAGAATAAAGGGAATATATATTCGGATTACTCCATTAGACTTCCTGCACAACTCCGGTGCAATTGCTTCCTGAAGAGATTCCCGGAACCGGGAACAGATCCTGATCAGGATGCCGGGAGCCAAGGCGCTGCACTCAGGTGTGCAGGAAATTATCCTGGTGCTTTCAGATCAGTGACAGCTGGGCAGGTATTCCGGATCAGCAGAGCATCCACCTGGTACAGGAACTGGTGGCCAGGATGCAGATAAATAGAATAAAGGGAATATATATTCGGATTACTCCATTAGACTTCCTGCACAACTCCGGTGCAATTGTTTCCTGAAGAGATTCCCGGAACCGGGAACAGATCCTGATCAGGATGCCGGGAGCCAAGGCGCTGCACTCAGGTGTGCAGGAAATTATCCTGGTGCTTTCAGATCAGTGACAGCTGGGCAGGTATTCCGGATCAGCAGAGCATCCACCTGGTACAGGAACTGGTGGCCAGGATGCAGATAAATAGAATAAAGGGAATATATATTCGGATTACTCCATTAGACTTCCTGCACAACTCCGGTGCAATTGTTTCCTGAAGAGATTCCCGGAACCGGGAACAGATCCTGATCAGGATGCCGGGAGCCAAAGCGCTGCACTCAGGTGTGCAGGAAATTATCCTGGTGCTTTCAGATCAGTGACAGCTGGGCAGGTATTCCGGATCAGCAGAGCATCCACCTGGTACAGGAACTGGTGGCCAGGATGCAGATAAATAGAATAAAGGGAATATATATTCGGATTACTCCATTAGACTTCCTGCACAACTCCGGTGCAATTGTTTCCTGAAGAGATTCCCGGAACCGGGAACAGATCCTGATCAGGATGCCGGGAGCCAAGGCGCTGCACTCAGGTGTGCAGGAAATTATCCTGGTGCTTTCAGATCAGTGACAGCTGGGCAGGTATTCCGGATCAGCAGAGCATCCACCTGGTACAGGAACTGGTGGCCAGGATGCAGATAAATAGAATAAAGGGAATATATATTCGGATTACTCCATTAGACTTCCTGCACAACTCCGGTGCAATTGTTTCCTGAAGAGATTCCCGGAACCGGGAACAGATCCTGATCAGGATGCCGGGAGCCAAAGCGCTGCACTCAGGTGTGCAGGAAATTATCCTGGTGCTTTCAGATCAGTGACAGCTGGGCAGGTATTCCGGATCAAAAATGGAACCACTTTGTAGGAGCTTAAAACTAGATACAAAGAAGGTTAATGGTAAATAAATTTTATATTTAGTTTTTTTTCTTCTGCAAAATTTTGTTATTGATAATTATACTGTGAATCAATAAATAAAAATACACTCCATAAGAAGTGTAATTTATTTTTATTTATTTTTATAATAGCTAATTAATTATTCAGTTTTAGTAATTTCAATAATGCCTCTATTTTCTGATTTTTGTATCTTAACCCAGACAGATAGCATTCCATAATTATCCTCAATAATATCTTTTATATAGTAATTATCTTCAGAATTTGTCGTTGCTACATATTTCCATTCAGTCTGTGCAAAAGTAACTATTGGAAGAAATATGAGGATAAATAAAAGTTTTTTCATGGATTTAATTTGATCAAAAATAAAATGTTTTATCGTTTTTTGAGATTATCTGTTTTCAATTTATTAATTCCCATTCTTTATTCTCTCTTTTTTTAATCCTTAAAGGTCTAAAGGTTTTAAAATCTAGAGTTTCATATTCAACGTTATAGATTGGTGATCTGTTAAAGTCATTAATTGACCCATCAGAATCATTATCAATAGAAATTAAATCAATTGTTAATAAGTATTTACCACCCTTTTGTTTTTTTAAAAAAACAGCGTCATAAGTTCGTCCGTTTATGGAATTAAATTCAAAATGTCTGTTTCTTTTATTAAACTTTGAAAGATTATTAAAGAAAGTTTCTGAAGCTGGTAGAATGTTAATTTCTAAAAGTTTTCCATTTATAATTTGAAAATTTTGTGAAGTAGTATATGCTCCACGAGCATTGCTCCAGCCTATAATTTCTCCTGGTATATGTTCAAATACAGTTACTGGTTCTTCTTCCGCACCAATTCTCCCAGAGAATTCTTTTAAAATATTTTTAGGATATTTTTTGAAACTAAAGTTTTTTTGAATTTCATCGATTTTAGGATTTGCATGTGTTTCAAAACTTTGTGATAGAAATAAAGTACTTAATAAAATTGTAGGGATAATGAATATCTTTTTCATGATTATATTGTTATAGTTATTTATTTATAATAAGCTTTATCGTTTTGTGAGATTAGTTTTTATAATGAATATGGTACATCAAAATTTAAATCAATTTCTCCCAGGGATTTGTACTGATGAATATTGAAATTTAAATGTTCTTCTATATGCAGATCTCCCGCAAACGGAAGGTTGTTGGCTTCATCTTGTATTTCAAGCAATCTTTCATACTGTTCCTCTAAAAGTTCGTAAACTGTATTATTGTAGATAATAATTCTTTTTTCGTTCATATAATTATCGTTTTTCAGGAAGATTACATATAACTCAACAAGATCATTCATTAAATAACATAATAGAGCATGTCCCGCCTCATGTATTGCATATTGTTAGGTTGTAAAAGTGCCATAGTTGAAAATTAGGATGATCCAAAATTCCGTTTATCATATTTCTGCATCATTACAGTTTCATAATTTACATTATAAAACTCAATCTTTTCTAACAAATGTTCCAAACTATCAAGAGGTGTAGCTAAAGGATAATCGAAATAATATTCTTTTTCAAAGGCTTCTTGATAGAATATATTAAAAATACTTTTAGAAATTGAAATAAGGCTATTAATTTCTTGGATATCTATTATTCCAATATAATTTTTGAAATCCTTGTCCTTATGCGCATATACTTTATTTCTTATGTGACTTAATTTTGTTATTGTTTCTGTTGACTGTTTTAATAATAATTTGAGATTTTTCATAGTATCCTTGGACATTTTTACTGTCTCATAACTTTGTCCAGGACTAAATCTATTTCTCAGAGAATAAAAAGAGTAATAATCATTAGTATTGTAACTAAAAAGCTTAAATAATTCAATGATTGTGATGCGAAAAAAGTTTGCTTCTACAAATCTGAAGAAATCACTTGAAATTTTTTCATGATTTATTAAAGCGACTTTTTTATGATTTTCATTATTTAAAGTTAATACTACATCAAAACTTGATTTTGCATCTAAAATAATTTTGGATATGATGTCTAGCTCTTCCAATAAGTTTTTTTCAACCATAGTAATTTTAATTGCATCGTTTTTGAGACTTTTTACTCTTTAAATTTTTTATAAATAATTGCAACTTTACTCAATTCTTTATTTACATATTCAGAAACTTGTTTTGTTGCATTAAACTCTAATATTGCATGGAATTTCATTACCACTTGTTCTTATATTTGATTCGTATCTAATGCCAGTTTGATCAGTTTCATACACTCCTGAATAGAAATACCATAAATAATTTGTGAGTTCTCTCTTAAACTACAAGCTAATGCTACAATTCTTCCTTCTGAATCTAGAATAGGTGCTCCACTGCATCCACGGTAATCATCTTTATCTTTTATGATTTTAGGAGCCAAGAACATATGAAATAGCCCTTTAGTCTTATGAAACTTAAGTCCGTTTTTTAATGTAGGCTCCATTTTTAGATATATACCCTCATATTTGGGCCTTATCTTTCCATAAAAACTGTATGTTTCGTCTTTGTTGGGCGTATTTGCATATTTAAGATCCAATGATACCTTTTCACCTTCTTCAACATTAAATAATCCGAAATCTATCGGAGGTTGTTTAAGTTCAAAATTTTCAGTTAATTTACTAAATGTGAAGTCTATACGTTCACCACCTGCTAATAAATCTTCAAAATCGATTAGATCTAATGATAAATTGTTATAATGAAATATATCGTACCAGATAAAGTTGCCAATGGGCTTTAATGGAGTTGTATTATTTTCTGGTGGTAAGTTGGTCTCAAGATATGTTGTAAGATTGTCGTCATTTGTTACATGAGAGACAGATAATAAAAATTTATGCCCTAAGTATGCTACAATACAACCTGTTCCAAAACCTTCAGGTTTCATGATATTAGGGTTTGCTTGATAAATCTGAATACTAGAATAAACAGATAATTGGTCTACTGTCATTTTTTAGGATTATTTATTTTTAATAACTCTTCTTTTTCTTTTGTATCTATTTTTTGTGCTAGATATTGAAGTAATTGAGATCCTCTTTCAAACCGACCAATTTCATCTTTGCTACAACTGACTTCAATTTCTTTATAATGTTGATTTAAAAATTTATTGGATGTGAAGAATATATTACTCTCTCTTACATAAAAGGCTTCATCAATTCCATACTCGTTTTTCACAAGAGTTGTAGCAAATCCTTCAGGACATTCAGGAATATCAAAAATAGTACGTCCATATCCTATTTTTAAGAAATGTTCCCAAAGGTATTCTATTAATTCCTTTTCTTTTTCATTAAATGTTGGATTATAAAAATATAGTTTTATCATTATGGTTATTTTTTATCATTTTTTGAGATTATTTTTTAGAAATTATTAGGGTTTTAAAATTTCTAAGTGTGAAAGGCTTTTAATAAAAAGAGGATCTAAATACTTACTCATATTTTCTCATTTCATTTCTCATCTGCTTCATCTGACTACGTATTTCTTCATCAAATTGGTTATACAATATTGCGATATCCTTCATAGCACTTTTGACTTTATCGTATTCTATTTCATACTTTTCATATTCACGCTCCTCCTCTTCGGGTCCAACTGCTCTTGTATAATTTTCATATGCAACATCCGCGCTTTCTATAAAGCTTGACAATATGAATATTTTGTCAGAAACAATATTAAATATTTTAGTTTCTAAGCTATGTTCTTTGAAGTCAAAGTATAAACCTATCGAACTTGACAATGTTAATGATGTACTGTTAATTAATTCAAGCTTTTTATTTATCTGTTCTTGAAAATTTTCTTTTAAATTTTTACTGATACCTGTTTGCAACTTATCATAATCAGCGTATAGCACGTTTAATTGTTGTAAGGCTACAGATAAATGCGTGTATTGAATTATCGCAGTTTCCCCAGCCTGCAACTTCTTTATAAAAAATTGCTTTTTTAACTCTATCTTAAATTCAGATTTTTTCTGGAATATATCCAAAAGTTTTGTAGTAATTACTGTTAGTATGGAGCCTAATAGTCCTGCAAAAATTGCTAGCAATTTATCATCCATCGTTTCAAGATTTTATAAAGAGTTTATTTCAAGTTTTTTCCAATTACCTAAGAATCCATCGTTTTTTGAGACCAATTATAACATCGGTGCTGTTTGACTAATCTCTAAATAATATTCCAATCTTCCTAATGTAGAATAAAAATATGGATATTTTTTGCCATCTATAATTTCTAGGTTTGGAATTTTTTTATTTACAATTTGAGCATCCATATCACCATAAAGAAAAATTTGCCCACCCATTGCAAATTCGTACAAATTCCAGGAGACAACTTCTGTACTCTCAAAATATGATGTAAGTCGATTACATATCCCATTGTCTTCGCTTGTCTTAACGGGCAAAACAATATTTATTAGTTCAGTATTATCATTAAACACTCTTGATGTGATATGTGTTGATTTATATTGTATTCCATCTAGTCTATCATTATTTCTTATCCACTGCAAAAGTAATTGTGGGATTATATATTCAGGTTTGAATGTATCTGACGGATCTTTGACTTTTACACTACAACACATTATTATTGGAAAAGTCATAAAAAATCGGTATAACTCATCAATATCTGTACAATCTTTAGAAGGCGGAGTTAGATCAAGTAATTTAATTCTTTTTATACTTTTAAATTTTATAGCCTGGATTTTATCTATTGAGGGACGATTTAATTCTTCCCAACATATATAAACAGTTCTTCCTAAATATAAGCTAGGAAATCCTGGTATGCTGAATCTTTGTGTTGAGACCTTATTTCTTAGCTCAAATGGGATATGAAACATTTCTGACTTTTTATACAGATAGTTTTTATCGCTTAATCTAATTCTGAAAAAGCTTTCATTTACTTCATATTCCTTTTGATTAATAATTGCATATAAATCTTTAAAATCATTACGAAAGACCGTATGAAGTTTTTCATAAGCCTTGAAAGGATTTCCATTATAGTAATCTTCAAAACAGAGTATAAGATTTTCAACAACTTTTCTTTGAACTTCTTTTACAAAATTCGATGAAATATAATTTTTTTCAACATGAATTGGTCCTGGATCTAAATTGTTAACCTTTTCTAAAAATAGGTTTAGTTTATTAATAATAAATGTTTTAAAATTATCGTTTGTAGTTTGATTTAATGGCAGTTCAAAAATTTTGTCTTTTAAAAGTTCCTCGAATCTCATGAGTTTTTGATGGCTATATTTAAATTATTAATTGGAAGTAGATAGTTTTTTGAGATTTTATTTTTCTCTAATGTTAAAATTAATATTTTTGATCGTTTTTGTTTTTTGGAGAATCCTATTTATTTAACATATTATACTCTTTTAATTTAATAGGTTGAAACTGCAATAGAGAATCGTTGAAATAAATTGTACCATCCATATAATAAGGTATTGACATATATGATGCAGGATCTCCATTTCCTAATTTCAATTTTTTCCCGACATTTAAGAACGCTATTGGATCAACAGTTTTTATATTATCCCTTGATATGTAAGTGTATCGGCCTTTTAATGTATCTCCGAATATTGATCCAGTTATAGTACCGCTATCTTTTGTATTATCATGATGCTTAATTTGATATTTTCCGAAAAATGAACTCTTCTCAATAGTTATATTAAGCACAGCAGTATCCTTCTTATCTTTAGAAATAGATTTATAATAATCAATACGCCTTTCATTTTTACAACTAAGAAAAGTAATTGCAAATAAAATATAAGTTAGTTTCATTATTAAATTCAAATTATTAGATTATTTATTATATTAAAATTTTCCACTATATTATCGTTTTGCAAGATTAACTACTATAAACTTTATTCACTTAATATATAAGCTCCAACTTTATCTATTGGCATCCAATCTATATCAATACCTGGCTTTCGTAACAATAGGAACTCTTTAAAATCAGTTTTTAATGAATTATAGTTAGAAATAGTAATATCTGCAATGTCAAATTTTTGAATTTTTTTGCCGTTATAGACAATTATACCTTGCGTTGTTGATGAGAATAAACCACTTAATGTTTTTAGAGCAAAATACTGTATATAGCTATTGTGAATATAAGTGGTATGTACGAAATCATTTGCCCAAATATTCAATGAATTAATAATTCCAATTCTAAACGGTAATTCTATACGTGGATTATCTTTTTTACATTCTTCATTTATAAACTCCCATGCAATTTGAGTGAACTTTTTTACGGGCTGGTCATTTTCTGTTATAGAAAAATAACCAAGGATATTTCTTCCAAAAATTTCTAGTAGCTGCCTTATTTGGAACATAACAGCTGGTTTCAAATCTCTCAGGTATAAATCTCCAATGTCTGTATACTCTTCGATAAAAAAAAGAGTTCTGGCAGCAGAAAATATGTCAGTTGGATTCAAATCAGTTCTCCTTCCACTATTAACCGAAATATTTGCTACTGTTTTCTTACAATGTACTTCATATTGAGCAATTAACCACTCTAAATCGGTTGTCAAACTAGACAGAGTATGTTCATATATTGAAATGTTATTTTTTGTAATTTTATCATTTAAATGCTTTACATAATCTCTAGATACATATAAACTTTTAATAAGGTACTCCTGCCAATGGCGTTTATTTTTTAATTTTAACGAAAATATTGTTTCTGCAATATTTTCATTAGAATAGTTTTTTTTTATACTGGAATCACAATAGGATATGTACCATTCAAAAAATAGTTTTAAGCTTTTATAAAAAATGTCTTTTTTTTGAGCATCTTTTTTACTACTTATATATTCTAAATTCGCCTTGCGAAAGCTGGTTAATGTGGGAATATTTAAAACATTAATAGCTTCATCTTCAATATATCTAATCATTGTAAATTTTTTCGTTTTTTAAGATTCGTTTTTGATTTTTATTTTCTGCAATTGAACTCCGGAAGCGGTGAAAAGTGTTAGTATGGCCATCGTCCTGAATCTATCCGGATTCAATCTCTCAGGACTGATCAGCTGGTTGCATTACCGGCTTACTTCCTTCAGGAACTCCCATCGTTCCGGATATATCCAGAACTAAATTCCTGATGCTGATCAGCTGATTATATTTATCCAGGTTAATTTTTATTGGATGATCGTTTTTTGAGATTTATTTTGCAAAGGATAACTACTTTAATCAACTTTTCTACAAGCTGCAGTCATAACCTTTTCCGCAACAGAATCAGGAATAATATAGCTTTCTTCAAAAGGACCATTAGAAGAATGTCGAACTTTGCCTTTTAAATCATAAACAACCATTGTTTGTGTTTTAGTAGTTTTATTTTGGCAATCTATAGTCCATTTTGTAAGAACAAGATCTGAAGGTCTATAATATTTCTGTCCCTTGAAATACTCTTTTTTTTCAGATTTTTGTATCTTAACCCAGACAGATAGCATTCCATAATTATCCTCAATAATATCTTTTATATAGTAATTATCTTCAGAATTTGTCGTTGCTACATATTTCCATTCAGTCTGTGCAAAAGTAACTATTGGAAGAAATATGAGGATAAATAAAAGTTTTTTCATGGATTTAATTTGATCAAAAATAAAATGTTTTATCGTTTTTTGAGATTTATCTGGGAGGAAGATTATTATAATACTTTTAGTTTTGACAAAATTTCGAGTTTTTCAAAATATTTTCTATATAGTTCTTTGCTGGTGGAATTTGAAGGATTTGTAGAATCATTGTAAAAAAATACTTTAACAATTTTATTATTTTCTTTCTCTACTCCTCCATTGGTATCTCCCAACTTATTTAGAATAGTTTCTGTTAAATTCTTATACTTACAGTATATAAAATCTTTTTCTGGAATTTCTTTTAAACTGTCGGTATATCCCAAAGGCTTATATTCTCTGTTAAAAGCTGTCCATTCTCCTTTTGAATTTGATTTTATTCCATAAGGAAAATTTATTTTAAAAAAATTATCTAGTGCCATAGTGTTAATTTTTATCGTTTTTTAAGATTTTTTTAAATGTTTAATCTTCTGTAAAATAACGTGCAAGGTCTTTTACTAACTTGAGTTGTTCTTGAATATGATCCTGAGGTACTCCTTCACTTAACAAAAATTCTCTGTGTAGGTTAACATAGCCTTGAAAACCTACTCGGATTCTAAAAGCTTCGAAAAGTGCATCTTGAGCTTGTTTCCTGTCATAATAATGCAGCGCAAAAATTTTATCTTCTGTTCCGTAAGAAATAGCAATTAATCGCTTCAATTCATTTAATTCTTCCATGTTGTTTTATTATTTTTTTTAAATCGTTTTTTTGAGATTAATTTAGTATTTGATTATTTTTAGTCAGGTAAAATTTTATGTAATTCAAATTTTGCAGACGCTGGCATATCCAATAAAAGATAGTTCTCAGCTTCTGCGCATACCTTTTTTAACTTCTCTAATTTCTCTTTTTTCCATTCAGCGGCAAATAATGGTAACGATAATGATTTTACCGCATAGAAGAAACCAGTTTGAACATTATCCCCAAAATAGTTGATACTTAATAATTTTGATTCTAAATTATAGGAATCAAAAGGATACAAATTATTACTATTCCAGGCTTTAAACAATCGTATAATTGGTCGAATTATTCCATTATAGGTTGTGTTGGCTCTAACTAACTTTGTTTTTATATCATTTGGATCTGTAGTTACCCAATCGCCGCCTGAACTTGGGATATATAAATAATCAGAGTATAAACTTTGTACTTCTTTTGCAGGGACAAGGTCATATTTTATATGATTTAACTCGACGGTAACAGTAGGAAATGTTTTTGTAACTTTAGAATTATAACGATTTGCATAGTATAAATTTGCAAAATCACTTAACCATTTTCTATAAGTTTCAGGAGTTCTTTCATATGAAGTATGATTAAATATAATCATTACATCCACATCTGACTTGCTATCGTATTTTCGAGGTAAGATCGTATCTCTATCGTAGGACCCAAAGACAAATTTTTTCTTGATTTGATTATTTTTAAAATATGAATCTAAGTTTGTAAAAAGAGTTTGTACCGATATATTAATTTTTCTTACTTCTTCAGAATCATTTTTCAGATAGTATTTCTTAGCTAAATCTTTTAAATAGTTTTCAATTGATGCTGCCATTATGCCTGTAATTCTTCGTTTGTATAGGATTCTTCGCCTTCTTTAAAACCTTTCCTCGCCTTTTCGAAATCAGCTTTGCTTGTAAGGAAGGCTTCAGCTTCAACATTTACTTTATCAGTTTCTGCAGCAATATCTTCTATATCTTTAATAATTACATTATTCTCCAGATCATTCTGTAAAATATACGATTCAAGTCTTTGGCATCGTTTCATTATAGCTAAATATTTATTCCCTATCCTTTTATGACCTTCTATCTTTTTTTCAAAATTAAAAAATGTTTGAAGTGATGATCCTATTGCTAAGATTAGTGATAAAAACAGAGGAATATACTTCCATGAGTCTTGTATATCTTGTTTTAAAACGTACCAAAGGATTGAAGCAGACAGTAGATTTCCAATTATTAGCGGTACACCTAAATACCAGTGATAATTTTGTTTTCGGTCAGCAGCATTAAAATGTCGTTTTTTCCCATACATTACGTCGGTTTTGTTTTGTCTTACAAGCTGTAATAAATTTTCCATGTTAATTTTTATTGGATGATCATTTTTTGAGATTAGACTTTCTTCTATCTTCAATATATTTTATACACACAATTTTATCCCGAAGGTATTCAGAATTATTTTTTCTATCAACAAAAACATCATCCGAAAGCCGATGAAAAAATTCACTTTCAATTTTTTCTCCCGTAATTAATGTGATTATTCCATCGAATGTACTTGTAGTAACCTGTTTGATATTTGCTTCCATACGTTCTTGCAGTCTCTTTAAATCTATTAAAGCTTTTGCATTTTCTCTTTTAGTAATATAATAATTAATAATTCTTTGGGTCAGAATTCCTAATAAATATGGAATCAAAATAATGAGTAAACTTTGCATGTATAGTGTTTTACCATTTTGTGAAACTTTAATGTAAATTAATTTTTTTTATTGCTTTTCTACTATCCTTGGGTAACGTACCCCTGTCATCGATATGTATTTTTACATGAAAATGTAAATTATAATTCCATATTAGCGTCCGGAGCATTTCATTGAAGATAATAATATCGTTAGCAAATGCAATATGCCTCACTGATATATCTCGTCTCAAAACATCTCCTTTTCGAGCTGATTTATGCTCGACGATATTCTCCGTTTGTAAAAACCAAGGGTCTATTGCTTTTTTAATATATGCTGCAAATTTCAAACAGGTGTCATGAGTATCTGCTTCAATAACAACAAAAAAATTGTGTTCAAATTGACCATTATGATTGTTCATACTTTGTTGATCCATATTTTTACTATTTATTAACCGTCATATTTTTGATCTCTTCATTTGTGTGATTTTTTGAGATTAATTTTGATTTAGGTCAGATAGAAGTGTTTTTACTTCTGGATAACATTTAATTCCACTTGAGGCAAATAATTGATTAATTATGTGCTTAGCTAATAATTCGACATCTGAATCTTCAATATCAGAATTATTATATTGGAATTCATTAACTTCTAAAACTTCTCGAAATTTTTCATGATCACAAAAATACATTACTCCACCCATACGAAAAGCGATGGAAGAATCATCAAATAGTAATTCAACTTTTATTTGCCCATCAATTTTGTCATTAATGTATGTAAGAATTTTGCTCAGATTAAATTTTACATTTTTCATATTTCGTTTTGTAAGTTTAGGGTTTTACTTTTCTTAAAAGGTGAATATATATTATATATTTACCGATCCGTGGATTTCTGGAATGAAAAACTAAAGTTAGGAACATTTATAATTAATCAGGTAATCTTACACCATTTCCATCATTAGAGAGGTTCATATATCCACTTTCTAATGAAACTAATAAATTTTTATCTTCCCACCCTCTGGTTCTAAAAGGACAAAATATTTTAATTTCCTTATCTGGATAAACATCTTGTAATTTCATTGCTGAAGCCATTGCAGTCCTACCTAACGTTAGAATATCATCAATTAGAACAATAGTTGGTTCTGTAATCAATAATGGCCTTACTTTCATGCTATCCAAGTGTGTTTGCACAGTATTTCTAGTTTCAGCTGTAAAATTATTACTAGATTTATTTATTGGTTGTGTCCTTTTTAAAATACTTTGGAGACTGTTCCCAAAACCATACTTGAGCAAACCTTCAGCTAGAGTTTTTGCCGGATATACAGCGCCTGCAACTAATGGTGTGCTTCTAGGAATTGGTACTAATACAGAGTTATCAAAATAATTTCCAGCATTTAATTCCTCGATTTTATCCGCTATTTTGAGGGCAAATGGAAATTCGCCATTTTTACATGCACCTGCTAATCTTCTAGATTTTTGGGCATTTGCTGAATCACCCCTTGGAGTATATATCAGCAAAGTCATAAATTCAAAACTCATATTCTTCTTTAGTTGTTAAAAATGGAAGATCAAAAAGAAGATCTTTGAAATTCTCATTTGTTAATATTTCAGCTCCATATTTAATCATTTCTTGGGCCCAACTAATTGAGCTGTCTTTAATTACGTTTTCCATTATAAATACAGTTCGTCCCAATCGTAAAGCTTCCCAACCTTGATGTTTAGTTCCACTTTTTTCACTTGCTTCAATAATAATAGTTGCATCGCTAATTAGAGCCATTAATCTATTGCGAATAGGAAAATTTTTTGGAGTTACTGGAAAAGAATCAGGAAATTGAGAAATTAGTAAATGTTCTTTTGCAATCAAATCTTGGAGCTGTTTATTTTTCTTAGGATAATACTGGTTTAATGGAGTTCCTATAACTGCTATAGTATTTCCTCCTTCTTTTATCGCCGTTTCATGAGCAATAGTATCTACTCCTTCTGCTAATCCGCTAACAATAGTAATACCTGCATTTACTAAAAATTTTGATACCTTTTCAGCGCGCTTTATTCCCAACTCAGAAATTTTTCGTGAGCCTACTACTGATACACGTCTTCCACTTTCTAATAAAGAATACTTTCCTTCATAAAAGAAAGATTTAGGGCTATTCTTTTTTTCGATTTCAGTTAAACTGGCCAAATAATCAAAAGATTCTTTCATTATTTTAATTTATGCTATTTAAGATTTAATAATTTTGTAAAATGTAGCTTTACTTGCGATATTAAAAGTTTTCATAATTTCTTCTACCGGGAGTTCCTTTGCATCATATAAAGTTTTGACTACTGATGTAATTTTCTTGTACTTTTCAGTTAGCCCCTTTGGTCTTCCTCCCTTTTTACCTCTTGCTCTGGCTGACTTCAAACCTGCGTTTGTTCTTTCAATTAAAACATTTCTCTCATGTTCTGCTAAAACGCAAAATATTTGGAAAATTAATTTCCCACTTGCAGAACTTGTATCAATGTTCTCTGAAATAGATTTAAAATATATTCCTTTTTCATTTAACTCTGTTACAAATTGAATTAATCCAACCGTTGTTCTCCCAATTCTATCTAATCTCCAAACAGTTAATGTATCACCCTTCCGTATAAATTTTAACAAATCGTTGAGTTGTGGCTTTTCCGATTTAACACCACTAACTTTGTCCACAAAAATTTTTTCGATTCCCAAATTCTTTAAGGCATCAGTTTGCAAATCCAGATTTTGTTCGAACTTACTAACTCTTGCATATCCAATTAGCATAATTACACTTTTTTCATTTAAAGCAAATATAATGTAATTTGTTTTTATGTACCAATATAATGAACTAAAATAAATAAAAAATTTTATCTAAATAAAATTATAATGTGAGTACAGAAAACCGACCGTTTTTAAGAATTCACTATAACAATTATGTTGCAGAAAAAAGGAATATTGCCGGTGAAAGATTAATAATTAAAAATAAATATTTTACTGGTATTATGATTTCCCGTAATTTATATTAAAAATCATTTTCTACATTTGGAAAAACAAATTATGAATTTTATTCCTCATCCTTTAGCCTTAATTATTGTATTCATTATTGGAGCTGTTATGCTATCAATAATGCTGTACAAAAACCGTAATACAAAGCAAATAGATAATACTCTATACATTTACCCATTAGTATTAATGGGTGGTACGATGATAGCTTTCTGCTATATGTTTTATAATGGACAGTTCACTATTGCAGATTTGTTTTAGCTAGCTTTTAATTAATAATTTCATACCAGAAATTCCCGTAAACTGGATCTACAACTAGTAACTATGATCTGACCATAATTCCGGTACTGTAGTAAAGCTCCGACAGCAGATCAGGAAGCCATCATCAGGAATACTGATATAAAATTCTCCAGACATTCAGCAAACCTGTAGCCATAGTCTGACCAGGTGCAGCTGCTTGTTGATAGGACACCGGCAGCGGATCTAAAACCAATCTCCGGAGGAACCTGCAACAAGCTCTTTAAACAGTCTGCATTATCTTCTGAGCAGATCTGCACCAATAATAATAAATGTTAACCAGGGGCAATGGCCATGATTTGAACAGATCTATCAGCTCTGCAATAAATCTTTAGTAATGGATCCTAATGTAGAGAAAAAATTAAGTAAAAATGACTAATATTTTTGCTTGATTTCAGATTAATAGTAAGTTTTCTATATCTTTATTTTATGATATAGAAAGATAGATATATTGAACTATCGAAATTAACTAAAATAAATTATCAATGAAATATATTGTCGTTATTCTATTAACTTTTATTTTTTCATGTACAACTTTTAATAAGTATTCTGTTTACAGTAAAAAAATGACCTGCACTGAAGAGAATAAACCCTATTATTGCTATTCCAATGATTCTCTACAATGGAATTACACATCTTTTGGTGGCTTCAAAGTCATTAATAAAAAATCTGACTTTAATAAGTTAAAAATAAAGAAATCACCTAAGTTTAAAAATGTTCTACAGTATGGTCATTCTAAAATTTTGAATGGCGATTATTATATACTTTTAGATAATAAATTATATCCAGAAACATTTATTTATAAGGATACCATTATAAATAATAAAAAAATAACGATTGCTGTAAGTAATAATATAAATGGAGATTATAATAAAAAATTTCTGCTTGGTAATTTGCATTGAGTTTTTTTTATATCCGGGCTTTAATTTTATATCACAGTCTGTTCTGTAAGTAAATTAAAGTCCCGACAGCGAATTTGTAGAATATAAGAGAACTCGGTTGCTTCAAAAATTTCCTCAGTGAATTATACGCTTAATTACAAAAAAATAGATTCCCTGAAGAAAGGAATCTAATTTAAGTATACAATATTAAAGTATTAAATTTAAAAAATTAAGACTTTGATTTTCTTAAGTCATTTAAGAGCTGAATCATCCGCTCTTCCCTTTCTTTCATTCTTTCTTTATCACTATCCCAAAATTCAAGATACATTGATTCCCTGCTAAATGCGGCTTCTGCCCATTCTTTTACTTTAGGATCGACTTTTCCTTCCAAAAATAATTGAGCAAATGCAAGAGAAATAACGGTATTATTAATAGCATTTAATTCAACGTATTGATTAGGCATGCTATTAACTATTTCCTTTAATTTTTCCGAATCATTACTTGTTAGAGCTAAGTCAAAACCGGGATATCCTAAATCGATAAGTTCCGATTCCATAAACTTTCTAATATCTTTATTCAAATGTTCTTTTTTCCAATGACAGTAAGAGTAATAGGCATCATGTCCCATGTCACTGCCAAATGGTGACCATGAATCCAAGGCGTCATAATAAAAATTACTCTTCATTATTTTTTTTGCCGCCTCACTTCCATTTTTCCATTCGATTTCTTTGCATTTTGAGCTAACTTGGCTGTTAACTTTGCCAGAAAACAGAAACAAGAAAACGACTACTGAAACACTTATAATGGTTTTCATATATATTGTAATTATAAGATTAATAAATTGTAAATAAAACAAAGTAGGATTTTTCCTACTTTGTTTTTGAAATTAATTCTTAATAATTTCTTTTAAATTAAACACTGCCGGTGATTCAAACATTGTATTAAACATATTCTTATAAGAAAAGGTTAAAATATCTCCTTCCAACTTAAAGTTTTTAAAATTGGCATCTTTATGTATTTTCCAGGTATTATAATCTTTAAGTTGAAACCATTTTTCGTCAGAATCTCTTACCAAAGCTAACTGCGCTCTTTCACTTGAGATATCCATAGTAACTGTATATGGCTCTTTATTATACTGTAACTTCTTTTTGATTAACGGACTGGTTATCCGCCATTCTTTGTCTTTAAGCTCTTCTAAAGATGTAATAACTTCAGATTTATCAGATAAGAAATAATCATCAGACAGATTATTAAACAGAACCTTCCATTTTTCTATGAGAAAATGTTTTCTTTCATTTTCAGACAGACTGTTCCATTCCAATTCTTTTGTCGATACTTCTAAGTTAATAATTCCCCCATTAACGGTTTTTTTATCAGAATAATTATTTTTGAAATTTTCAATTAAATCATTATCTAATTCGGGAATTAGGCAATACATAATCTTATGAGCTTTCTTATCTCTGTTTATTTTATCCTGAATTGCTGGAATCAGTATTATTTCTAATAAAGTTCTATAATTTTCTAAACCTAAAAATTTATTGTCATCTTTCGGTGAAGAATATATTGTAAACCAAATATTTCTCATTATTTCAATTTAAGATATTTTATTAAATATTCTGTCAATGCATCAGGTTTTGGATATCTTTGTGCATAGGGCATTTTATTATGAACATTCCAATATTCCCAAACATAATACTTTTCATATAAAAAAGCCTCTGGAACTGTGACATTTGTATGCAAATACATCCAACTATGAGGTCCAAAAGATGAATAATCTCTATTTAAACCAGATAACTGCCTTTGTGGTCTTGAATTTGGATCTTTAGCTCTTGTAATACCAAATTTTGCAATATCATCTTTGCCCATTATTGTATATACATAACCTTTTTCAGGACCAGAGCTATCACCTCTCACTGAAAGTAGTAACCCTAGAGCAACTGTTCTTGTTATTATAGTTGCACCAGCACTTGTTATTGATGACCAGGAAAGACCCCCTCCAACTCCAATAACTCCTGCTCCGGCAACTTCTGCTCCAACAGCTCCCATTAATATTCGTGCGGTTACTGCCGTTATTATTCCTGCAGAAGCTAACTGTCCTATTTCTACCTTGTCGAATGGAGGTTTAATACCCCCGTTTGCTCCATATTGTGAAAAGCCTGCCATTTGAAAATATTGTTCAGTTTCTCCATCATCATTATATCCGGGATTAACAATATATTTATAACCAGCATTCAGTCCGTCAATAGAAGTTACTTTATTACTGAATAAATTTCCCGCGTAAGATACTCCACCAACTGCACCATTGAGGAAATTAGACCCGGTAAACGCTGAGTTCAGGCCTCCGGAAATAATCCCCGGCAGAATAGTCTTAATGGCTCCTGAGTTACTTGTTATATTTCCGATGGCTCCGGTAATACCAGCTCCTCCGATGGCTCCACCCACTACCGCACTCCATGATTTCTGCCAATCCCATTTACCAGGATTCCAGTTTCCGCCATTAGCCTGTACTCCGTTAAGATATCCTCCGACCAATGCACCTGCCACCATCCACCAAAACTCGCCGTCAGGATCACTGTACATCATCGGATTATTCATCACATACCCATATTTATTATAATTCTGGGTATTGGAAGGATCCTGTATGTTTTCATCCGCGTTTAAAAACCTTCTCAAAAGCGGATCATACAATCTTCCGTTCATGTGGATGATACCGACCTGTGTAAAATGCTCATGGCTGGTATATCCCCGGTCAATGAGCGTTCCGGTTGCAGCTATAATAGCCTTGTCAGTAATTACCAGGCTGTTTCCTGTTTTCAGGTGGGTAAAATTCCCCCATGCATCATAATGCCTTCCTTCCAGCTTATTTCCTGCTTCATCCGTAATGGCCAATATGCTTCCCAGATAGTCTTTATGCAGGTATTTATAAGATCCCGTAACCTGGCCATAGTCTTTCAAATATACAATATTGGATTCATATGGTGTACCTGCAATATATAAAATATGCTTTTCCTGATTGGTGGATATGTTTCTTATTATTTCAAAGCTATTATCCTCGTTATAGAATTTCGTTACCGTATCTTCCCAAACCGGTGCATTAGGATCTACAATTCCAGTTGTGCTCATCGTAGAAAATGAGCCACTGCTTCCGCCTCCCGGTTCTTTTAATTTGGTAATGTCCACCCGCTGTCTCATGCTTTCAAGGCCATAATCAAAATGGATACGGCTTTTCTCGCCACTAATCAGCACAGGATCATTATTCTCATTATAGGTAACGGTCTGGATCAGGTCATTATTATAGTTCTGAACTCCGGCAGGGCTTAAGGTCATCCCTGTAGGCTGGTAGATCTTAGCCGTGTTTTCAAACTTGATGGTGCCCACCTGGTCGTTTTTAGTAATACGGCCTTTTATATCATAAATATTACGGTTGGAGGACGGTTCCAGGCCTGTTACCGGATCTGTCCAGTTAACAAGGCGGTTATTATTATCATAATAGAATTGTTCCTCGATACTGAAGTCGCCCTCTGTCTTCCTGTTTGTCAGTTCATTTCTCAACGCATCAAAGGTATAGGTCAGCTTCAGGATATCAGGCTTAGCGGCAGATGAGTGGTTGACGGTTTTTAAAAAGCCATTGTCATCATAGCTGTTGGTGATATCCGCAGCGCCAAGCTTAGCCCTTAACAGCATTCCTTTTATATTGGTTTCTTTCAACTCCCAGAGGATCATTCCGGAAACCTTATCTTTTATCTGGTACAGCTCGCCATTCCACGGACTGTATACATTCTCTACGGCAGCCTTCGTTGTAATTCCTGAAGAGTTTAGTTCTTTTTCATAAGATGCCACTCTTCCCTTATTATCATAAATGATCGCCTTTTCAGCGTATGTTTTGCCATTGCTGTTTTCTGTAGAAGACAACAATCTGCCATAGGTATCATAGGCATAGCTAAAGCTGAAAGCCTGGCCCGATACGGTGCCGGATTTCGAGGCAAGAAGCTTCTTGTTATTGTACGTGAAGGAAATCGTTTTATTGGTAGCCTGCCCGCCATCCACTGTAGAGATTTCATGCTGTGAGATCAGCTGGCCGATTTCATTGTAGGTATATTCCTTGGTTCCATTCGGGCTGATGGTTTTCTTTGTCCTGCCAAACCCGTCATATTCATATTGGTATGTACCGTTGGACGGATCCGTGAACTCGGATTTCCTTCCCCAGGAATCATACTTCGTAGTAACCGTATTTTCCGCATAGGCAGCCTGGATCTGCTGGCCGCCAGCGTTGTAAGAAAACTGGATCGATCCTCCCGGATCGGTTGTGGAAACCGTGTTTCCCAGCGCATCTGCTGTTTTGGTCGTTATCCTTTCATAGCCCGTAGTTTCCCTGGTCGTTGTAATGAATCCGGAAACACCGGTCTCCGTTCCTTTTCCGGTAAAAGCCAATGCTTTTATCTTAGCGGGATATACAGAATCATCATAGGCAATCGTATTCCATTTAGTTGCACTTTGTCCTTCAAAATAAGGTTCGGATTCCTTGGTCTTCCTTCCTAAAATATCATACTGGGTTTCTATGAATATAAACTGTCCCTGGCCAAATGCTTTCGTGGCCACTTTGTATTTCTGGCCCAGCCTGTTTGTATAGGTTATTATCACATTGCCATCAGGATGGTTTTCCGTTACAATGGCATTATAGTTAGTGTCCCGGTCATAAATGAAAGTTGTTGTCCCACCTAAATTCGTTCCGGAAGATACCAGCTTGCCCCAGGCATCGTAAGTATTAGTAGTGACAAACCCTAACGGTTCGCTTTGTGTCAGGATCTGTCCGGAATCACTATACTGAATCTGGGTCTCCAGCCCCGCATTATCCTTTTTAGTGATAATGAACCTTCCTTTGGGATCGTACAGTGATTCTGTGGTTTCAGTATTAGAGTCAAGACTGTTGGCAGTCACTTTTTTGACCGCATTGCCAAATCCATCATAATCAAAAATATCTAAAATATAATCGGAATTATCCCGGTTCCACCTTTTCACCGTTTTGATCCGGTTGTTTTCGTAGGTGAATTCTTCCTTCTCCGATTTGAAATCCCCATAAGCCTGGGTTACTTTAGTAGTAGATTTTAGCCTGCCAATATAGTAATCTGCTCCCGCTGCGGATGGATTGTGTTCATAAACATAATTTGATGTTGTTACTCCGTAGGAAGTATTGATCTTGGCGATGGTCTGGGAAGGCAGGTAATAGTCGCCGTAAGTGAATGTGCTCTCCGCTACAGAACCCGTTAAGAAATCCTTTACTTTTGTGGTTTCCGGTAAAATAACAGTAACCACTTTCGGTTTGTCATTGTCCGCTACCGGGCCGGTTATCTCCTGATCCGATAATAATTTTTTAATCCTGTAAGCAGTCGATTTAAAGCTCAACAGCTCATTATTACCAATCGAAAGGTCTGCCGGGAAGATTTTAGATTCGTTATTTGTCCTGATGGACCATTCTTTTACAGGCAACGCTTCATTTACCGGATCGATCTCTACCCCGGACCATATCTTGGTATTTTCAAAACCTTCAGCATACCAGGAAGAGCGGGCCTGCTGCCGGAACCCGATCATGCCTTTTCCCAGTATATGTGACGTTAAACCTCTGTACCTGAAATCCTGCATTAATTTTTTGCCGGACATCGTACTTTGCTGCAGTTGCGAAACAACATACATTCCCGTCGACTGGTTAATTTCAACATAAGGATAGCTTTCTGTTTTGACCCCGTCATACAGCCCCGGATTTTTAAGCTTGTCTAATTCCTTATAGGTAATTTCAGTTGTGACCCCGCCTTCTGAAATAGCTGTTATACGTCCTGTTCTTGAAATATCGTAATACCGGTTGATGAGTATATCCTGGGCCTCCCCGACAATGTGATTAAAAGGAATGACTGAACCTACAACAAGTGCCATAAATCCTGAATACTGGCTTGCAGCCGCAGCCATGTAGTCATCCGGTTTTACGGCTAATTCTGCGCTGATATTATCATTATTGAGTGCTACTACAGATAATAGCGAAGTCCAATATCGCGGTGATAATTTAGTGCCTCCGGTTGTGGAAAAAATATCGATATTCTGAGTAATTGATTTATCATAATATTTTGTATTTATATTTGAATCTGCCACATTTAGCTTATAATTTTTCTGTACTTCCGTTGCTACAAGTTCTGCTTTCCCATCATTATTATAATCATAGGCTGTGAAGCTTCGGGGATTATTTACTACTATATCACCATTGCTCAGTTGACTTATTTCACGATTAGGAAGAGGGGCGACAAACTTTTTAGTATCGAAAGCAAAACCGTTTCCTTTTGATGTATAAATAGTCCACATATCGGAAGTACTTGATAAAGGCATCATGATATCGCTTAATCCGTCTCCATTGTAATCACCTGCATAACTGTTATTCCAGTCTCCATTTAATGCGGCATTGTTGACCGGATCGAAAGGTGTTATTATAGGTTCATATTTACCCTGCGGATTTTTTGTAACCGTTATAAGTATCGGGTTTTTGTTTTGATCTATTTTAAGAAAATCATTTAAGCCGTCACCGTTAAAATCCCCGCTTCTGTAAGAAGCGTAATTACTGTCACCAAATTCAACAGGATAAAACCAGCTGTTATTCTGCAGATTTTCATCAAGGTCAATCGCGATAAATTTCTTAAATTCATTGCACTGTGTTCCGGGAGTAATGTTTTCTGACTGAGCGGTCGGATTACCAGGATTACCGGGATTACCGGATCCTTGGGTACAGTATCTGAAGTTAAGCCGCAGGAGCAGCTCATTCAGCCCGTCACCATTGAAATCATGAGTTTCCAGGCCTAAGATGGAAACGGTCTTGTTGCCAAAAGGCTCAAGATCCTCAAATTCATCCGGGGATTCACCCTGATTATATTTTTCTATGTCCGGGATGGTCTTTACATAATCCAAAGTCAGGCTGTTACTATTCGAAATACTGTAAAATAAAAGCTGCAGGTCCTTTTTGGAGGTAGATGGATTATTAATTTTCTTGAACCCCACAATACCCTGCCGGTTATGGATCAGGCTGGCCTTTTTAAAGTTGACCGGAATAAAATCCTTTAGTTCCTGCAATGTACTGCTTATAAATGAGGGCTTATTACCAAACTGGGTAAAATAGTTAGGCCTGTAAAAATTTGTATACAAATACAATCCCGGCGTTGGTACGTTGGGCATTGCAATAGAATGGTACCGCAATAGGTCAAGATTGCCGTCACCGTCAAAATCTCCTACGACATCGGTATTTTTATTCGGTTTTAAGGTTTTACCCATAGTATAAAGTAGGTCAATATTATATGGAGGAGTAAGATCTATTCCTTTAGTATCAGAGGTAAATAAGATGGGATTGGACTCCTGATCCTGGCTGTTCAGAACGGATATTTTGTCTATGTACCGGTATGCGGTTTGATTGAAATCCTTTTTATAGGACAGGACATATTTTTTATATTGGGCACCATTTGTAGTGACTAATATGCGGTCTAATATCCTTGTCTGTAATAGCGTTACGCCATTTATATAGGCTCTTTCAGGAATTTCCCTGTCCTTGTAAGTGAATTCAATCTTGTTGAAATGGGGCTTGTTCAGTATTTCATTTCCTCCCCACTGTATTGTGCTGATTACAGAAGTATTACCGAATAAATCATAAGTATAGGTAATATAATTACCGTTTTTATCCTTCAATTTGACAAGATTGTAGTCAATAGGGGTCCTGGCTGCATTGTAGCCCGGCTCAGTTGCGCCATACCAGGCCCGGGAGCCATCAGGGTATGTTACTTCCCAGTACTCGGGACCCGATGCTCCGGATATTACCGCAGCCGGGCCAACCGATTTTATTTTTGTATTGGAATAGTTTTCCGTGGCATATGTCGCCCCGTCCTTTCCATATTCTCCACTCTTTAGGACAAGTCTTTGTCCGTTAAAACTGTAGTAATCAGAATAATCCAGCTGAATCCTTCTGTTTATCCCGTCTTTATCCAGGTTCCTGCCAACTCTCGATATTGAGGTCAGGCCGGACAGGTTCCAGTTAAAGCCTGCCAGCCCATTCTGCCCGCCACTGGTATAGACCATACTTATACTGGGCACAAGACCCTGTACTCCCGGTGGGGTATCGATATTAAGGGTATACTGCAGCTGCCCTGCTTGGGTGACTTCGATATTACCTTTCGCATCATGGAACTTCGGTGGTGTGGCAGTCTGTGAGAATGAAGCAATGAAAAGATGCAGAAAGAAAAAAGAGTAGGCCTGAATTTTCCTGTTATTGATTTTCATACGGTATTATCTTTTGGTTATGTTTTTACTGAAAATCCTTCCGTCTTTTAATGTAAAGCGGATTACATATACGCCCCAGTCATAGCCGGTCATGTTGATCTGTAGTTTCCTGTTCAGGCCGGGGATATTCTGCTGCTGGAATTTCCAGTGGACCGTACTGTGCTGGTACAGGGCAACCGATTCGATAAGGGTGTCGGCCTCCTGGGTCCAGTCGATCGTTAAGAAATCATTTACAGGGACAGGATACAGGCGGAGCTGCTTCCAGAATGTTTTTTCATCCATGGCTTGCAACTGCGGCGGGGCTGCGGTCCTGTTGTTATCCTGTGAAGTAGTTTGTGATGATGGCCTGGCCGAGATATCGGGGCCACGATAACGCTGGTTGCCGGCTTCGTCATACTTGAAGTAAACCTCGGTTTGGGAAAAACCGAAAAACCCGATCATTAATGATGCAAGTGTAAATGTCCATTTTTTCATGAATAATATTTTTAAGTTTAAATTGATATTAGTTTTTAAAATTTCCTCCGGTTTAAATACCCAACGGTATAGTATTAAGGAAGAATAATTATTTAATGAATATTGTTAGCTATTCATTTAAATTCCGATAAAAATAAACATATTCAAAGTCTGATATAAGGATATACTCATTGACTGACTGAATGCTTACTTTTATCGTTGAAGCAAATGTATTATTGTAATGCGACAAATCCCGTCGTATAAAAATTTATTTACATCAATTTATTTTATGGGTTAAATCAGACTGGTTATTGAGGCGAATCTAAAATGGCAGTCAAAAATCCCGGGTTACCCCGGGATAAAAAACTAATAACCAAGATTACCTAAAATAATCTTATTTTCTCATCCCTACCTAATTATATAATCTAATTTTTTTTCAATTTATTCTACAAAAACTTCATCTACACAAGGATTTGTAATTTTAATACTTTACTAGTTTTTTTAATGATATATACATTAAAACCGCGATTGAAAATTAGCCCTAATTTTATAAAAAGACTAATAATTTTACTCCATTTTTTATTTTCTTATGATTTTTTATAGCTTGTAACAATCTATCATCCTGTACAAAAGGGTTTATTTTATATCACTATATCGGGAACAGATTAGTTTTTATCAAAAAAAACTGACTTTTGTCTAATTTTTCCTTGATTACCACACATAGAAACACTCTTTTTATAACTGCCACAAGGTCAAAATAGAAAATTAATTCTAAATTCTGTATTTATATACATTTAAATCCTGTTGAATTTTATTGATGTACATAGAACAGTAACTATACCCACGTAAGCGCTGGAAAGCATTTAATTGAATCACAAAATATATCTATGAAAAATTTGAAAAAATAGTAGAGTTGCTATTCTGGATTACGGATAGAATCTGGCTGCATATGAAATCAATTTTTGAAAATAAGAGATTCGTTATGTCTGAGAATGGTTTATTTCGGAATATACAGCTTGATCAATGCAGGGCTAAAAACGGCAGCCAGGCCTATCAAATTATCTTGAACGTCTATTGATCAGTCGATCCGCAGCATGATCTACAGCGGCTTCCAGTTGATCTAAATTACCATAATAACATGGACGGATAGCAAAGTTATGAACTGCAAAATATTTTTCCTGTTGGTCAGACCATTGCCACTGGAACCCACCCTCGATTAATTTTAGTTGCATGTCAATTTTGAAATCCTTTTCAATTGCCCTGTATTTCGCTTCTATCTTATCACAGACATTCTGAATTTTCGCCGGGGAAAAATCTAATCTTGAATAATTCCCGGTATAATTATAGATCAATATTTCGGGATTCTTAGGGTCTCCATTATCAGAGAAGATGTGGTTGGGTTCACCATCCTGATTGATATGATTATAATTAATAATACTAAAAATTCTCTTCAGATGCTTAATGGAGCTTTCAGTTACCATGATATTGCAATGCTCCAAAAAGACCTGGGCCTCTTCAGGCGTTGAACAAATTTTTTCATGTTCACAGTCGGCTATCGTAATAAGTAAAGCTTTATAGTCATACATAATAAAATATTTTTTGTTCTATAAAATATTTAGATTGGTAAGTGCGAAAATTAATTTTCACGATCAAAAATTGATTTGTACTTGCTATATGATTCTTCCCCCATTTTATCCCTAATGAATCGGTCCATTCCAATATCATTCTTTTCCCTTACGTATCGGGTAAAAGGTAGAATATTTTTACAGAATTCAAAACCGTCTGCCTTCATATCGCGTTTGAAACTATCTTCCGGCAAACCTTCCAGCCATTCGTCATAATCCTCAAGGGTTGGCTCTATGGGTAAAGCATAATATAGATAAGCTGCATTACCGAACGAAAAGAGCAGAGAATGATAGTCTCTGTCTTTTTCAGCCATGCTTTTGAGGAAATCCTCCTGTTGTAAATTAATTCTCTCGATCGGATGCTTAACTTTTATCATATTTATATACTTTTTTGTCTAATTAAATTTAAACAGTAATCAGTTCCTAATAATACACACTTTTTTTAATATTTAAAAAAAATTAAAACCTTCTTGAGTTTGGTTTTTATTGATGCAATCAAACCATGCTTATAGTACGATTTGATAAAATTATTTTCCAGCAGCACATGACATGCAAGCTTTCTTAGATCATTTTTATCAATAGATGGATTATTTTGAATAGATTCCAGATATTGTTTTCTTGATTGATCATTTGGCAGCAGATCAAGTGCCTGGATTATCAGGTGTAATTCTCTCATAGCTCTGCAAAAATATTCATTCTATAACTCAATGTATTACGGTTTACCGTAATCATTTTTCCAGGAAAAAGTGAAAAAGAATATTATTGGCAAAAAAATAAAAATTTCATGATACTTTCTTAAAAGTTTATCTTAGAGGCAGATTTAATTCATAAATCATTGATATTATTATATTTATCAACTTTAATATAGATAAATGCGTCCCAGGTCAAATAGAATAAACAGAATATTTATTCCTTTTATCCGGTTAATTTCCAACTTTTATTAAAAGTTATGGTTTAGCTTTTTCATAGGATAATCATGTTTGAAAGAACAGTATCGTAAATACAATACATTAATAGAGATTTTCTTCAATAGGTAAGCAAACTAATTTTCCCTTCTTTAAAACTATTAAATCATCAAAGTAAAAATCAAATTCTAAATCTGGCATATCTATGAACTCAGTCCCAAATTTATCTTTACCTGCTAATGTGAATAAATTACCTCTGTCTCTTGTAAATTTCCAGATCTCAACTTCAAAATTTTTTTTATGACGACAGATAATATCTAAAATGGAAAATATATTTTCATCAGTCCCTATTTCATTGATACCTACCGTTATTTCGAACCCATATTTATATTTAATAAGCTTTTGAGGATATTTATAAAAATCATACAATTCATTGGCACTACTTCTAATTTTAGTCACTTTTTTTCTCATGCTATTTTTATGGTAAAAGTTTATTTACATTATTAACTGGACATAAAAAAAGCGTGGAACTATGTTTACTGTTAAGGAGGCAGTGGAGGCCTGACAAACAAATAAACAAATAGCCCACGCCGTAGCATGAGCACTGTCTATTCTCGTTTGTCTTGAAAATTCCACTTTTCCTTAACAAGAAATAGCTAATGCTTTAATTTTTCCGTAAATGTTATGAATTACAAAATTAACGAATTATAAAATACCAAATTTATTTTTTTGTGATTTGGAATGATATCATATGCTTTTAGGCAGGGAACTGGTGGCACTTTGAGCAAAAACCTTTCATGAATTTGTCCGAAAGATATTTGGGATATAGAGCTGATAACCATTTCCAGCTAAAGAAAAATTTAATTAGGAAAAAGAGTCCCAGTGTTAGTGTTTAGGATAATTCCATAAATAATATCAAAACATATAAATAGAATAAATATTCTATTTATATGTTTTGATTCGGGAGGCTAGAATAATTATAATAGACAAGAAATTTTAAAATCAATTCTGAGGAATCAGATTTATTCTGAATAAAAACTGTTGAGAGATAACCTACAAAAAAGATTAGATTCCTAAAAAGAAATCTAATCAAATTAAAGGATGTATAATAATCTTAAGATGCACTTAGAGATTAAAACAACTAACAGTCCAAATTTACAAAACAATTCAACTCGGAAATAGTTAATGAATTATAAAATATAATATATGAAATCATACCCCCCTAATAGAGGGGACCTTTGTTAAGCGAATTTTAAAATACCGGTTATAGAAATGCCTATTAATAAACGAATTCAAAAATAACAAAATATATTATAATGCACTTCTCAATTTATCTCTTGTAACCGGAATAATTCTTATATCCATCGCTCACTGATTGAATCTCTGCATCTACTGCCTTATGTTGATTATTATCCTGTTGACCTAGTTTAAACAGTTCTTTATTCTCCTGGCTTCGTTCCGATACATGATCTACATTAGCATAATGTTTAAGCCGTTCTTCCTTTTCAAGCTTATACACTCCTATAAGCTCGGCCATAAGATCCGGAAGGTTCTCAAGCTTCTGTTCCAGTTCCAATACCTTATCATCGGTCAGTTTGGTCTTCTGTTCTATTTCTGCAATATTTATCCCTTTAGAGGCAATTACTGCAGAAGCTTCTTCCAGTTTTTCTTTTGCCAAATCAATGGCATTTTGATAGTCCGGAAGTTTAGCTTTCCACTTATGACTGTCTTTTCCATTTTCTTCTGCCCATACTGTTACTTTTCTATACATATCTTCCGCAAAAGCCACACTACTTCGGAGCTCATTAACACTCTCAAATTTCCTTAAGACAAAGGCTTTATCCGAAGTAAGCCGGTTGATATCACTTTCAATTTTTTTCTTCAGAACTTCGATCTCAATATTGGCCCTGGTATAAGGATCGGTGATAATGGCTGTTTTCAGTTCCTGGGTATCGATATCGGAGATATCCAATACATCAACCCCTTTCTTCATGGCCTCGGCATACCGGGCCTGTTTGGCCTGCAACTTCTGAAGCATGAAAACATCGATACTGTCATTGGTGAGCATAAAATTGATCCTCACATTCTCATTCTCATTTCCCTGTCTCCAGGCACGACCTTCCACCTGCCTGAGCGAAGTGAAATTATAAGGTAAAGAGAGGATATAAACATCACTTGTTTTCTCCTGGAGGTTCATTCCCTCCTGAATGGCCTCGCTCCCAATCACGATCTTAATCTTTCCGGAATTGAAATCGTCCTGGATTGCTAAACGCTGCTTCTTTGTGGTGGCACCGGAAATAATCCCGATCTCCTCGGCTTTATATCCTACTTCCCGGACAAGGTACTCTTTCAGTTTCGGGAACTCAGATACTGCCAGCTCAGAGTAGATGATCTGGCCTGCTCCCGGCAGATCCTTTTTGTTCTGACGAATCAGATTCATGGTGTTAAAGAGTTTAGTCGAGTTCTCTATAAATTCTTTAACTGTGGGTGGTTCATCTTCATAATATGGTGACAGATAAGGAGAAATAGCGATAAGCCGGGCATTGAGGATATGGGTAAGAATCGCTCCCTTTTCAGTTTCTGAAAAGCTGTCATTAAGACAATCGTACTGCTCACGGGTAAGATAATTCTGTTCGATCTTATATTCTTTATTGATCTTATTGGGCCGGATCAGCTCCGGGTTATCCTCCTCCCCTTTTATATCGATGAACTCTGATAAGAGCTTCTGGAATAAGGTGTTGTTTTTAAAACGCCTTACGTTGGTTTTAAACTTGACATCCCCCTTGGCATCGATCTCCATATCGTTATCCGCTTCCATGAACGTATCAAAGAACGTGTTCACATTAAAATACCCGGATTCCTCCAGCCTTTTATTGGCGATCAGGGAAAGAATCGAATAATATTCCAGGGGCTTATTGGTAAACGGAGTTGCAGAAAGCAGAGAAATATTCCTTCCGTCCTGCTTTTGCTGAATATACTGCGCTGCCATCCAGGTATTGATCCCAATCTTACTGGTCTGCTGGTTCTGGTTCCTGAAGTCCGATGCAAACCCTCTATCCTCGATCTTTACCTTTCCGACGATATGATTGGCGTTATGGACTTCGTCAAAGGTAAGGTGGTCAAAGCCGAAATCTTCCCAATCATATACTTTTCCACGCTTCATCTTCCCTTCGGTTTCTTTATCTTTCTGCAGCTCGATCTGGGTATCCCTTTCCGAGTTCGTTAAACTCTTAAGCTCGCTTGCGCTGATATAATTGAATTTCGATGCCAGCTCCTGGGTAACTTCAGCGGAAAAGCCAATATTGTTGAATCCCTCATACGTAATGATCGTAATTTCCCCGTCTTTATTGTCGAATTTGGAAAGGTCATAATCCTTACCGAGATTACCCAGGACATTTACCTTGGCATCCGGAATGGTCTCAAAAATAGTCTGTACCCACTGTTTCAAAATACTGTCATTGGGAACGGTAATAAGCGGCCTTTGGGCATTGCCCCGTTCCATGGCTTCATGCATCGAAAGGATCCCGGACAGCGTTTTTCCGAATCCCACTTCATGGGCCAATAGGCCTACCCCTTTCGTGGTAAGTCTTCCGATACCCGCTTTCTGCACTGTCGACAATACCAATTCTTTTCCTTTAAAGTTCTTGTAAATATTGGAAAACAAAGGGAACTTAGAGTAGTCCGGAACATGAACATTATTATAGCCCCTGTTGAATTCCTTTACAAATCGTTCTTTGATATCTTCTTCCAGCTCTTCCCGGATAAATCTTCTGAAGAGTTCATTGCCGACCTCCTTTCTTCTTTCCCGGACCAGGGCATTACGTTCCTTATCGCTGCCGGTCACGGACTCATTATCGACATACTGGGATACTTCCCAATAGGACGATCCCCCGAAAGTATTGGAAGGCAAATTATGAATAAAATCCTTAAACTTATCAGCCAGGTTATAAGGCAGCGTTACGTCTAAATATAATCTTTTTTCAGGACTATACCTCTGTTTTACGACCGTACCCAGGTTAAACTTATGGACAAACTCATGGTTCGGATTAATGATGATCTCTTCCAGTGTCTTTGGCTTAGGCAAAACATTTTCCAGAAGGGCTTTCTGCTTTTTGTACTGGTTTTCTCCTCCGTCAATGGAATCTTTGTCGCTGAAGTCGATTTCAAGCTGCTTTAATTTTTCGTAGATATTTCCTTCCGAATAATAAAAATCATGTACCCATTTTCCATCGATAAAATTGGCTAACCTTGAATGTTCCGCCCGGTTATTGAGCGTTCCGTCATACAGGGTATCCTGGAATGCCCTTAACTCTTCAGGGGAAAGATCTGAGCTGTTCTGTTTCCCTGCTGGAACGATTTCATCGTCTTTGCGGAACCGATACTTCAGGATTTTGCTTTTAATGTCCGGTTTATCCTGGATAACGTATTCACTTACCGTTTTATCATTCTTGGTGCGTTCAATAAGCTTTTCCGCTTTATCGTACAGCTCCTTGAGTTCTGCCGGTGTATAAGCGTTAAGGGCATCCGAATATTTCTGATACTTTTTGATCTCCGCTTTGATGGCCGGGGACTTAAACTTCACGTCTCCTAGTTCTTTTATTACCTGGATCACCATTTCCCGGGTCTCATGGATCATTTCACCGCTGGCCGCTTCCGGAGCGGATGGTTCTGGCACTGATACTGGTATTACCTGCTCTTTTAAAGTATCGCTGACTTCCTTTGATACCGGAACTTCGATGGAAACATCTTCAAACAAATCTCCGATCCGCTCTGCGCTGCTCCGGTTCTGGATCTGCTCTATTTTTGATAAGGCATCTTCAACCGTTCCGGATATATAGGATTCCATTCTTCCGAACCGGTTGCTTCTTTCCTTGGTTACCCCGAGTACTTTCTCCGGATTAAGATCAAAGTAACCGGAAATATTTTCTTCCCGCTTCAGGCTGTTTTTACGAAGAATGATGATATCGGTCCCGATCTGTGTTCCGGCAAAGGCCCCTACCGGCAACCTGAAGGCATTGGATAGTTCCGCCCCGCCCAGCTTTTTCTGTCGGTTAAGCCATCCGGACGGAAGGACCATGGCCAGCATACCTTCTTCTTTCAGTACGTCCAGGCTCCTTTTAACAAAGTAGTCCTCGTATTTGGAGATCCCGGGCTCCTCGCCCAGGCCCTTATAGAATCCCCTGTGCTCCCCGTAAGGCGGATTACCGATAACAAGGTCATACCGGCCGGCATAGTCTTCAGAACTGGATTTTATGCCATTATCATCGATAAACTCGGTTTCAAAAGACCGGAGGTTGATCTCAGCTTCAGGATGGAAAAGTTTCGCGATTTTAGCGGTTGTTTCATTGATTTCAAAGCCGGTAACAAAGGTTTTAGTATCGAGCTCTTTTAATGCCTGGATAAAGTTCCCGGTACCAATACTGGGCTCCAGTACCTGCAAAGCCTGGGTTCCTTTGAATTCATCTTTGATCAGGTTCCGGATAGAATCGACGATTTTACTATCAGTATAGTACTCATCCAGAATCCCCCGGCCTTCTTTAGCAACCCCACCGCTTTTGAACCGGTTGATAATATCCTTCAGTTCTTCAGTAATGATAAGGTTTTCTTTTATAAGGACCTTGTTGTCCCGGGAAACAAAACAAGCTGCGGAAACGATTTCCGCAACTTGTTCGTTATTGATCTTCTGCTCCTTATATTGTAAGATAAGGGCATCAAGTTCAGGAATATTGGTGGAATTTATGAGTAGTACTCCTCCGCCCAAGGGATATTGTTCTCCCTCATTCTTTTCAGCATCATTCTGTTGTGAGCGGTCTGAGGATCTTCCGCCTGGTTCTCCGGTTCCCGGATCGATCCGCTCTGTGCGGCCAGGTCCATTTCCAGCATCAGGGCTGACCAGCTCTTGTCGGCCTGGGTGATCTTCTTGCCCGGGTTGGCCTGCTCGGTCAGATGGTCCAGCGTTATGTTCAGGTGCGTTTCCTCTAGTTTGCTCAGGATCGGGAACTCTTTGGGATCCAGGTGTATCGTTTCCATTGTTAATTGTATTTTGTTCATTAAAATTAGTGATTTTTTGCTCAATGGTAATGGCAATGCCTAATTTATTTTTTAAATAATCATTTAAGTCATTATTCCCATTCTCGGAAATGGAATAAAAAGGCCGGACATCTTTTACATTCTTACCGGAAAATTCCTGAAGGAGCTTTCCGGTAGCCAGATCTCCCCCCTTGTCCCCATCCAGGCACAGGAACAGTTTACCGTCAAAATCCTTATGGAGCGATATAAACCGGTCTACATTGGTAATGGAGTTTAGGGATATAAGGGTCCGGGTGTTTGAGTTTCCGCTTAGTTTCTGAAGCTCAAGGAAAGAGAACAGATCGGTCATGCCTTCAAAAACGATCATCTCATTCCTGGTTCCTTTTATTTCCGAAATGTCATTCGTACCGATCTTAATCTTAGCCAACGGATTCCTGATCTCAAAACCTCCGGAGAGATTTTCCATCCCGATCCCGAAATACTTTTTTTGATTGTTCTCGTAATGGATCTGTTTTGTATTAGCCTGAAGGATTTCTTTCGATATCCCCCTGTCCTGGAAATAGGCCAGCAGCTTTTCGTTATTCGGAACTCCGGAATACTGGATTTTTACCGTAGACCTGGAAATACTTTCTGTATTCTGAAATTCCTTTTTTCTTTCTGCAATAGATTCAATTTTATAATGATGGGAAAAATCTGCCAGAAAATCCAGGGCTTCCTTCCACGACTTGTTTTCCAAGGTCATCACCGCCTTAAGGATCTTTCCGCCTTCCCGGGTGTAAAAACTATAAAAGCCATTAGGCGTAACGGAGAACTTATCATTCTCTTTCCTGAAAAAATAATCATGGCCTTTTTTACTGTCATATTTTACCTTCCCCTGGTTTTCAAGGTGCAGGAAATAATCCAGTACGGAGACCGCACCGGTGATTCTTTCAATGTCTTCGTTTGAATACTTTGTCATTGTTTACCTGTACTATTTATTTGCTTTTTGTTGAATGTACCTGTTAAAGGAAAAAAAATCCCTTGCCTCTTCGTCCCACTGCTGCCGGGGAATAATTTGAAGGGTGACAAACGCATCAGTCTTTTTATTGTAAGAATCGATCCTTTCCAGCCTTCCGCCGTAATCACGCTCTACGTGCTTGTAAAGGGAGTAAGGTAAAATCGTATCGGTCGGGTAGATGTAGAACCGCATATACATCCAGGGAGAATTGATCTCGAACCTTTTGTAATTCTTTTTGAACAGTATCGTATCGGTGAGCTTCCTTCTGTTTCTATAATTCGGGATTTCTTCTTTGGAAAATATGGCTCCGACCTTTTTATTGTACACCAGCTTGCCTTGGTATTTGCCTGTCAGTTCCGATATGACGGTGGAACCGGGATTGTCCTGAAGACTATAGTACAGGGAATCCCTGATAAAGATAGTTCCCGCATTAACGCCCGGGAGTACATGGTCAGGGATAATCTCCAGGATGGAATCGCCTGAATAGTTTATCCTGGAAACATGGAAGGTCTGCATCTGGTTCAGTCCCTTGGAAGCGTTGAAATACACATTAGAGATCATATCGATGCCTCCCTGGCTGGACTGAATCTCTTTGCGGCAGGAGAGTAAGGTTGCAGAAACAAAGAGAATAAGTGTTAGTTTGATTTTTTTGTTCATCGTATTAAAAATTTAAAAAGCGGCAGCACCGGGCTTACCGCTTATATATTATGTTGTATAGTATAGAAAGACGGGACTAATTAAATGCCTCTGGACATGCTTTGCTGGCGTACGTTCGACTTTTCCTGTACCTGGGTATTGTCCAGCCCCTGAATGGGTTTATTCGTATTGATCCTGTTCATATCGGAATCATACAGGTTAAGGGTCTTGTACTGTGGATTTAGGACAGCACTCAGCTGGATGGTTTTATTTTCCACACTCATTTTCACGCTTACGATATCGCCTTTTTCAAGAGACTTTATAACGTTTTCCTTAAGTTCAGGCCTGTCGAATATTAGATTCGATTTCTCTACGATCTGCCGGGTATTAACGCCATAGTCCAGGGAAAAGGTCTGGAAATTATAGTTTCCTGATGTATTCTTCTCTTCCGATACATTGAGCTTAACAAAAGCCTGCTCCCTAAGATCAGTCAGTGGATTGGTATATCCTATCTTTACTGCTCTTCCTTCCAACAGGTTTATTGCTTCTTTTGCAGAAAAGTGATTGTCTTTGGTGACTTTAAAGTTTTGCAGGATGTTTGCGCCCTTATCATTGGTGAGATGCCCATTATAGGAATTAAGGAAAATTTCCCCCCGGTCAAGCCTGGCATATTTTATGGCAAAGTTGACCGTATTTCCGAGTTTGGTTTTACTAGAAACAGTATGGATCTCAAAGTTGCTTTGATGGGAATCAATTCCATCCTTTAAGTCTTTGCGTAGCTTTTCCCCTTCTCCGAAACCAAGGTACTTCAGTTGATCCTTATGATGCTGCAGCTGCTCTTGATTTTTTTGAATATAAATGGGAATTTCATGATAATTGAATTGATTTGTATTTTTGATCTGTCCAATTTCATGGGAAAAGTTTCTCTTTAATTCCCCTACTAAAACGGTAAAATAGTTGGCAGCAGTAGATTCTAATTTAGGTAGTTTACCCGCCTTGATTCCATTATCAAAAAGAAGTTTTTCTAATAAATCGGTCTTCTCAATAAATTCCGCATATTCAGGTTGATCATCTGTGATAATTTTTCCGGAATTAACTGTAGTGATATACTCATCACCTGCAACCAGGTTTTTAAAAGCAACTGTATTAATGTACTCAAGAGCTGCTTTTTGCACTTCATCCGGCATTTTAGCAATTTCAATCGCCTGTTGTAAAAAATCTTTTGCATTTGGAGAATTAAGAGGGATGTTTGGATCTTCTTCAATCTGATATCGTTCCCGCAGCTTATCAGCAAGTGCATCAAACGCCGGATGAGCATCCGAGATAATAGACACCTTATCAGCCTTACTCCTTTCCAAAAGAACTTCGTTTATTTTATCGATATCTTCTCTTAACAGTTTGATAGTAGAGAAATTATCCGCCCGCATTTCATTTGAAACATTATACTCCTTCAATGATTTTAATTCTAAAAGCTTTTCCGATGAAATCGTATCAATGATCTCTTTAGAAGCTTTAGCAAAGCTCCCTTCTACTTTTTCATATCTTTCGAAGATCTTTTCATTCTTCACCTTTTCTATATAGTATTCCAGCGGGGTTGAATTCCCCTCCCCATATTCTCCAAAGACCCGGTCGTCTACCGCTTTTAACAGCTCAGGATCCCTGGCTATGGTATCCCATTTAAATGAGCCCATAGGAAGACTATCGAGTGAAGAACTTATTGCCTGAAGATAGCTCTCATTAGAGGTATATTTCGCTACATCTCCAACCTTACCGTTATCATCATAAAAGGAAAGCTTGCCTACAACTTCTTCCTTTTCTCTCTTTGCATCTGAGATTATAGTGCTAAGTTCCTGGATATAGGCAGACGTATACTGTACATGGCCAATCGCTTTTTCTTTCTCCACTATTTTAATATAGTGTTCGAGAGAATAAGGATTTTTAGGTCCTAAAATAAGATCTCCTACCTTTTTAAGGAGTTCGGGATCTCGTAGCAGGGTTTCATGCTTAAAATTAATCCGGCCTATCTGTTCCTGCAGGGCTTTAAGATAATCATCAGTTGATGTGTAGACCTTGGTTTCTGATTCTTTTCCTATAATATCAAACCTGGTAATCTTTCCGATCTCTATTTCAGGTGCAGGTACTTTCTGAGATAACATATCTTTTATTTCATCTTTAATTTCATTTTTTACCATATCAATATAATGCTCAAGGGGAAGAATACTTTTGCGGTCCAAAGTCAGAATATCATCTACTTTCTTTAAAAGGACAGGATTCCTGAGCAGTGTTTCATTTTTGAAATTAGTCCGGCCAACTTGTTCTTGTACTGCATTGAGGTAACTTTCTTCAGAAATAAATTCTTTTACTTCTGCTACTTTACCGAAAAGATCATACCTGGTAATTTTTCCTACAATGTCTTTTTCTATATCAATGGAAATTTGGTTTTCCAGTTCGGGGTTTTTAACTTCCAGTTTTTTTTCCGCTACCGGGATTATAGGAACATCGGGAACAATAGGTGCAGCTGATGCCTTCTTCATCCTGTTCTGGAAGATCTGAAGATATTTTTTTTCCTTACTGGAAAATTTTCTCTCCCCATCTTTGTTCCATCGTTCAGGAGGCGTGCTTTCTTTGGCCTTTATGAAATCTTTGTACGATTTGGTTAAAGGAATAATATTCCTTTCAAACCACGATAATTCTGTGCTCATAATTTTACAGTTAAAAGTGTATTTTGAGTAAAAGTCTAGAATAAAACCCCTATAAACAACGTTTACAACATGTTATAGGCTAAATAATACCAAAATGGGCTAAATGATACATCATATAAAAAAACCATTTCTACTTTCGTAAAAATGGTTTTGGAGATATTGTATTACACGTTAAAATTTATCTTCTAAATCCACGAGGCCTTTCAGCCTCCTGCTCTTCTTCTTGTTCCTGTTCAAATTCTTCCTGCCTTTCCCGGTTAGCATCCTGGTACAGATCCGGATCATTAACATTCAGCTGGATATCCTCTTTTCCATTTTTGAACTTTTTATCTTCAGTAGGTAAGATGCTCTCTATTGAACTGAGCTCCTTGCTGACAATATTAATATCCACGGAAATCTCTTTGGCGATCTCCGGGTACTCTTCTACCTTATCCTTTAGGAATGATTTGAGCTGCTGCAGTTCATATTTATAGCGCTGGATCTGGTCTGCATTTTTTGTCTCTGCAACCATTTTCGTAATTTCTGCCGCATCTTTTATAAAATCATATTCCTTAGTGACTTTTAGTAATGCGTCATAAATGAATGCCTTTTTCTCAAACTCCTTATATTTTCCATCCGGGGAAATATTCTGTATACCGGAATATTCAATTCCGTTTTTACTGTTTACAAGGATATCAGAAAGGTTTTTATCCCTTTCATATAGATTAACGTCCAGCTGCGAGTTATTGCCGGTAAGCTGGAACGTTACCCTTCTTTTGTCATTATCCGCTACGATAACAAATCCCTGCAGGAATTTCTGGATATCATCTGCTGTTAATTTTTTTGAAAAAGAATTATCAGCTTCGATAATGCCGTATTTCTTTAAATCGTCTGTTGGTAATGTGCCGTTTTTACTTTTCATTGTAAAGTGCTATTAAGTTATTTATTTTAATTAAGTCGTTTAAAAAACCAGCTGGGTTTATATTTTGCCCGTACTCTTTCACGGAGAAGTGTAGGTGCGGCCCAGTAGAATTTCCACTGTTTCCGCTTTTTCCGATTACGTAACCGGCTATTACTTTTTCTCCCGGTTTATAGTACATTTCCGATAGATGTAGGTACGAAGTCTCGAACCTGTTGAAATGTTTTACTTTCATATAATTGCCTCCGCCTTTAGGGTCCCACCCCGCAGCGGTGACAATACCATCCATTACGGTGTATACATTTTCGTAACTGGCTTTTAGATCAATGCCGTTATGCATTTTTTTTGTTCCGAAAATCGGGTGTACCCGTGATCCATATGAAGAAGTAATGATTATTTTATTTCTAACCGGCATTACAATTCTTGATCCGGACTCTTCTTCCGGTGCCTCTACCAGATCATACTTTGTTAGAGAATAGTTTGTATCTGGCCGTTTTTCACGATGCCGGACTTTTTCCATTGCTATGGCCAGTAATGAGTCTTTTATTTTTTGATACTCTGATTTTTTTTCGCTGCTTTTTACTCCCAGGTCTTTTATAAGGATCTTCAGGGAATCAATCTCATTTTTCAGATCCGATTTACTCGGGCTGTTAAAGATTTTTATCCAGGGCTTTTTAATCTTTCTTATAGTGGCCACATTTTCTTCCTTTTGGGTCTCTGCTGTTTTTTTGTATTCCTGGTTTTCTCTTTTTGGATGGCTCGGCATCAGCGTATTAAACTGAGCATAAGACAAACTGCCGGTTACCATCAATAATGTAATCAGGATCTTTACTTTCGTATATATCATAATCTCAGACAGATTGCTGCCTGGTTTTAATTCTCCGAGAATCAATTGAATTTTATCATCAAAGGACTGATCTACTGTTTCAAAAAGAAATGCTGCTTTTTCGTTTTTGGTATTAATTGTCATTTAAGTTTAATTTAAGTTTATTTTTAATCCGGCTTAACAAGCTCATTCACGAGCAACTCTACCTCTTTGCTGATGCGTCTGTAGTTTGTCATCAGCACTTCATTTTTCCGATCAACGCCTGATTTATCAATAAAGGAGTAATATAATGGCATCTTAACATAATTTTCCTCTTCTTCTTTTATCGCTTTCATATCCAGGTTAATTTTCCCACTAAAAGCGGATGACTTGTATACTTCGGTATCATTCTCTTCACCCTGGGCAATCATGCCGACCATTTCCCCCGTTCTCAGGGCAGCTATTTTTCCGGCCGGGATCATGTTGTCCATTTTTTCATTGATGCTGGTGGTGGTTCCCTGCTGCGAAATAGATTGGGAGTACGTTTTCTGTTTTATTTTTCCAAACAGCTTTTCAAGCCAGTCCAATGTATTTTTATCCCTTGCGGATCCGGAGAAAACATTTCCAACTATAGCGGCAATAGTATCGGCAACTTCTTTTTTATAAAACTGCTTGAGCTGCGGAATCTCCTGAAGCCCCAGGAGAACAGCAACCCGGTTACTTCTCGCTGTCGCAATGATATTGTCGATCTTATGAATATAAATCGTCGGGAACTCATCGGCTATGATCCCTCCCGGAAGATTGTGTTTAGAATTGACAAGACGTAGGGTCCTGTTGAGAACCGAAGAGTATAGGGCTGAGTTAATATCTTGTGTGGCCGGATCAGAGGCCAGGATGATGATAGAAGGATTTTCACGGTCCGTTATCTTCAGTTCCACGTCATCCCCGGAAAAAACCCAGAAACTTTCTTTTGTGGCCAGCCTAGATAAAAAGATCTTCAGGGTACCTACCTGCCCTTCTAACTGGTCAAAAGCTTTATTATCATAAGCCGATTTAAAGGGGGATAACAGGGAATAGAGTTCCTCATGATTGAAAAGCGTATCGAATATTTCCTTATAACTCCGGTTCATAAAGGACAGGATATGCGGCAGTGTTGAGTACTTTCCATTTTGATAGGTAGCAAAGAAATAAATGCATGAGGAAAGAAAGTTGATCGCGGATTGGGTGAAGAACTGATCAGCTCCACCTCCCGCGCTGGCTCCTCCTTTTTGCAGGGAAGAAACCATTGATTCCGCCATTTCCTGAGCATCCGCCAATGTTTCCACATATTTTTTTGCAAATGGATTAATTCTTTTTGACTGCTCTACCTTATTAAGGTTGATGACATGAAAACCATAATTGTAATCAGAATCCTTACTTTTTTTAAGCAGATAATGATAATAAGCGATCTGCGCCAGGTCCGGAAATTTAAAATCATAGATGCAGAGACAAAAACCTTTAGCAATCATCTGCCGGATCGCTGGATTGATAATCCCGAAAGACTTACCGGAACCCGGAGTACCTATTACCCAAGTCCCACGGAATGGATTGATGTTGATCCATCCTTTATTTAATTTACCTTTATACCAATACAGATAAGGAATATTGATTGTATGATCACCAACTACAAGTTCCTGGTTCTGGTCAAAGCTTTCTTCTTCCACATTCCATCGGTCTTTCCCCATTTTTTGCTTCATCAGTTTGGATATACTATCCGCACCCATCTGAAGCACTACCGCACCGATAAAAGACAGGAGCGCATAACCGACCTGGTATATATTCATGCCCGGCAATACTTTTGGGAGCAGAGGATCTGCAGCCTCGCCTTGCCATAACAATGAAGAAAAGATCATCAGAAGCCCCACCACCATCGGAATTATTATTCCGGTAGTGGTATTAAGGTCTTTCTTTTTTTGGGCTTTGGTCCCGATGGCCACAAGTCCGATAAGAATAAGCGTAGCGAACTTTGCATTTACCGGAGGGTAAAAGAAACTGAGCTTAGTGAAATTCTTCAATAAATTGGAAAGCACCGGCACATCCGCATGAAGATAAAATAGAGATGCACAATCCAATGCCACTACTCCGTACACCGCCTTCTGGACAAATCCATATAGTTTTAATTGATGTTGCTGTTCCTGCATTTTCTTTTTAAATAATTGAGTTGTTTTTGTAAATTTTTAGCTTTCGTATCTAATCGCCGGTTATCAATCTTTAGCTTCTCTATGTCATTAATATTTTCTCTAATCTTTCCCTTGATTATTTCGTTTGTACTCACAAAACGGTCGAATTTTTCTGATAAGGATTTCAATTTTTTTTCTAACTCTCCTAATTTGTTTTTATCCAGTTGAGTTTCCTGGTGCTTCTCTTTTTCTGTTGATCTCCAATGTCCTATCATAAACATAAAGAAAACAGCACACCCGACTATTGAAAAAAGATTAACGAGACTTTCAAAATCAAAACTTCCCATCATTTTTAAAAGGTATCTGCTTTTAGAATATCTGAATAGTTCACCTTCATTTCAATAGTCCTTCCGGAGAGCTGCTCCTCAATCATGCGGATCATCAGAACTTTGCTGTTGGGATAGGTGAACTTTTTAAATACATAGATATTCCTGAAATTCTTCCTGAAGTGTTTCTGTGAGTTCAGTTTGAAAAGCGGAGCCAGCTCGATGCTTTGATTGTTGGTCGCTTTATAGATCTTCTTGTCTTCTATGGAAAACTTCAGGTCCTCTATATCATATGCCAGGTTAGAATCATTTTTAAAGGTCATATCCAGGAAAATATAGTCGCTCATTACATACACGTTATTCAGCTGGAAAGTCAGTTTGAGACTTTTATTTTGCTGGACCGGATTTTTTTCGGATTTCTTCTGTATGATATCCATGGCAAAATTTCTCAGTTCCAGATTGGAAAAGGTCAATTTATCAAATTCAATCGGCTGCATGGCCTCAGGCTGGATATGAATGTTGGTAACGGTATTCAGATTGTCAGAATTCCTGTAGATGGCCTTGTACTGAGCAATAAAAGATTGCCCTACTACGGTAATGATCCCGATTTTGCTGCCTACGGAATACCGCATAGGTAATTTAGCTTTTCCTTTTTCTTCGGTATCCACAGGATCAGTGATTTTTATCCTGGCAATATTGGTTGCCGGAAGATCACCGGTGAGCTGCTGGGTAGAGAGGTCAACGTACTGGATGGGTTCCGGTGATATTATATGAAGGTTGATCCCTTCCGTGATTTCAATTTCCGGGAGATCTGATGTAATCTTTTCCTTAGTGGCGGTCTGCGCCGATAAGAATTGAGCAGTAAAGATAAGTAGGGTTAAAACTATGGATTTCATTGGTCTATTTTTTATTTATTTTGTTGGTTTTGTGAGTCTTTTAATTGTTTTTCATCGATCAGAAATACATAAGAATTGTATTTAAGCTTCGCTTTATTGGTTTTAATCAGGTTAGCGATGGATTTTGAAGTGGAAGTAAAAAGTTTGGATCCAATCGTGGTAAAGAACCCCTGTCCGCCCATATCCATCTGGGTTCCCTGTACTGAATTGCTTCCCATTTCCCGCATCATATCACGAAACACGCTCTGCGGTACATACAGACCTTTCATACCGTCTACATCATAGATCGAAAGGTTAACCGGATAAATTTCTCCTTTTACGAAAACCGAAACGATCTTCAAATCTACCCGCTGCATGGAGAACCCGGAGATCTGGCCATACAGGATGGATCCTTTGCTGATCTTCTTGTTTCTTATGAAAATATCTTCAAGCAGACGCAGCCTGATCCTGCTGCCGAGAAAACCTTTGTTGTTTTCGTCAATGACCGCTTTGATAAAGCTGTTTTCTTTATCCTTGTAGATGGCGTTAAAATTGTCGTTGATGCCTGATTTACTTACGTTAAAGGTTGAATTAATGAACTCGTCCATTTTCTCTTTATTCATTTTCAGCTTTTCTTCAGCGGCAAGTTTGCTCTGGTACTCAGGATCCCTTGATTTTTCTAGGGAATCCATTACTAGCATCTGCTGTTTAAGGTATTTTACCGGATCCGGCTGTTGCTGTTGTTGCGGCTGGTTCCTGGTATTATACTTTGCCGTTTCTTCTTCATACCCGGTATCAGGTTTTCCATATGACTTGTCATTCAGCATCCTGATGATATCGGAAGACCTCTTATAGTCCCTGTCATCATTACTTCCACCACCATTACCATTCCCTGCTTTTTTATAATAGGAAGACGGGCCGTTTTGTGCCTGATAGCCTTTATTCGCGTTCATTTCTTTTAATGAATCGATCCTGCGCTTTTGAGCCAGGGACAGGTTATCTCCATAATTCATCAGGCTGTCTTCTTCCTTATCCAGGCCTGCGAGTTCCGATCGGTTATCTTCATTTTTAAAAAACTCATCGTAGGCATCATTTTTTGTCTTTATGGAATCCCTGGTTTCTCCCAAGGATAAGGAAAGTTCTTTAGGCTGATCTTTTCCTTTTTTGCTGCCGCTTGTAAGCCCGACCCCTACGTATATGAAAAGGATCAATAAGGGAAGTGCTATCAGGGGCAGGATGTATTTTTTATCTTTAAAGTTTATTTTTTTAAAGTCCATTTTTTAATTTTTCATATTGATTGAACAGATAATCGATCCTCAGGCTGTCTTTCTTTTCTAGTGCCTTCCGGTCTCTTTTGATTTTAAGGGTTTCAAGCTCTTTCACGATCTTTTCCATTTCCTTTCCATTGTGGGAAGACTTATTTTGTACTACCTGACTTTTTGAATACAAAACCGGTGTTGTAATTTTAAAATTAGTCTCTGAAGGAAAGAATATTCCCTGGATAAGCGATCCTATGTAGGAAACCGATAAAAAGATCATGGAATAGAGATAGACTTTTTTGGGATTATTGACGATCCAGGAAAACCATTTCCGGTCTTTTAGTTTGAGTGGTTTTGCCATTGTTAATAAGAGTTTCTGTTTTGGTTGGAGATTTCTTCATTGTTAATGATCCGCCAGTTTTTAAGCATCACGCCATGGGGATTGTTCGGGCTTCGGATAATATCGTCATAAAAGCCTTCCGTAATCAGTTTCCGGGTGATAACCGAAGATTTCCTGGTAATCATCTGTTTCCCGAAAAACCGGAACTTTTTGTTATCCGGGCTAAGCGTAATGGAATCCGCATGGATGCTGACCATCGAGCTGGAAGCAACGATCTGGTTGAAGAATCCTTTTTCCTTCAGGTTGGTATACTCCTTTTTGGCACTGTCATCAATCAGATATAATGATTTCTGTATATTTTCTTTGATATAGGCATCATCCGGGGCCAAGGTAAAGAACAGCCGGTGAAAGAGTTCGATCTGTGCCTTGTATTCAACCGGACGGTTCAACAGTACGTCTGTTTGTTTGGCCAGTACCGGAACCCCATTGTCCAATATGTAAATCGACTTTCTGGAATCCTCGATCATTCTGTAAGAAAAAAAGAATCCTGCGATAACAATAAAAACGGCAAAGGCTATCGTTGCCAGGGAAACTGCCTTATTGACCTTAATTCTTGTTTCAATGTTTTTTATAAGCATAGTTTTATATTTTAATGTATTTAACCTTTTGGAGCATTCGTCCCATTTTTCATAGCACCTTGTACTCTTCCTGAAGCCGATCCTGCCTTATTGGTTTTTGCTGCAGCACTTGCTACGGAACGGCCTCCGGACTTAGCGGCTATAATCGTCGATTTAGTGCTACTCGCCAATTTTCCGGCTGCAGCTTTCATTTTGGTCATCGCCCCGGCTCCTCCTGCCGTTACGATAGAATCAGCGATTGTTGGGGTCATCAGCACCCCAATCCCGGTAACGATGTAGGCCACGCACGTAAAGAGGCCATTATAGATCATTCCGGAATTTCCTATATAGACCATTAATGCATCCAGGTCCCTTATCGTACCTCCGGTCAGAAGGGTATCATACCTTTCGATCTCCATCTGATATCCCGAAGCGATCAGCTGCTGGCCGATATTGATAATGGTATAAGCGACAAAGGTGTATAGATTAACATTGATGAACTTGGATACCCAGCTATAGAAAGAGTTTTCAAATCCGGGGACCAGGGCCATGCCGATAGCGATTGGTCCGAGTATGATCAGGATATAAGACCATATTTTCTGAATAAAAAAAATAAGGTAAACGCAGACCCTTAAGATAGAAAGGCAGATAAACTCAATGATCTCAGAAACCAGCTTCTGCATATCGAATCTCATTCTTATCTGCCATTCTTTAATCGGCTGGATCAGCTTATCCAAGCTCTCACTCATATCAAAAAAAGAATCATCAGAAAACTTTGAAGTATTATCGATTACATCCTGCTTGGCCTGCTCTTCGGACTGCAGCTTGATAACGGCATCGAGCAGCTGTTGCTGTTTCTTAAACCGTGTTACCCGCAGATCGTTGACTTCGGATTCCACATCGCTGAAAATAGAAATTCCCGGCTCGGCGATGGCTTCAAAGGGAGCCTGGAGCATATCGACAAATCCGGTCCAGTAGACCAGTGTAAAACCGATAAGTATCGGTTTGAGCATCGGGGTAATTTCCCATTCCCGGTCTCCGGCAGCCATCTGCCATCCCATGTATCCCAGGTACATCAAAGCGCCCAGTCCCCCGATGGCCCTACCAACCAGGGCAGATCCTGCTGCACTATCCTGGACGCTGTTGTCCAGTTTGGTGAAAACCTCCATGAACCATTTTTCGAACGCTCCGTCCCCTTTCAAAAACTGAAGCAGGTTGCTGTAATCGCTGTCGGTCTGGGCAAAGCCCATGACCGGTAATAAAATTGCCAAAAGGCAACAAATGAGGGTGATTTTTTTATTCATTGTGGTCAGTATTTATGTTTGTATTGCTTCATAATGTTATACACTATTTCCTTATCTGAAGCCGGTGTCCATCCGGCAGGTAAAGTAGTAGATAAATGATTTTTAAAAATGTTCTTGTAATCCAGCAAAAGCGTTGTCCTGTTGTTATATCTTTTTAATTCCTCTACGAATTTTCTCCAGCGGATCAGCGTTTCATGATACATGATAAACCGCTTCCCCCTGGGCATGTCTATTGTTCTTGACATTGTGTATTTCTCTTTGATCATATCCAGCTCTTCCTGGAGCCTTTTTAGGGTTCCGGAGGTATACAGGATCTCATAGGTCTTGTTGTCTTTTAACCTCCATTCGATAAAGTTTTGAGGCGTATCGGGGAAATAGGTAATAGGATTCAGCATCCGTTTGTAATACAGGAGCCATAGGGGATCTGCATCTACCGTAGCAGAAGTCCAGTGGGCCAGGTCCTGTACGCTTCTTTTATAAATCGTATCAGAAGCGGCCTTTATCTTTTTTGCTTCTTCCTCCTGGAATTTTAGTTGCGCGTATCTTTGGTTCTGGACTCCTGTCGGTTTCAGGGGCCTGATGTCTTCCCCATCCTTATATTCCCTGTTGACCTTAGGCGACCACATCCCCCATACGGTAGCATAGGCAAAATTTGTCTGGATCCCCAGGACATATTTAGGATAGGGCCTCCAGTCGCCCCAGCTCTCAAAAACCATTCTTTTATGCTGCGCTACGATGGCCGGGTCATTCAGTCTTTTAACACTGAACTGTCCGAACATGGCAGAGGCAGTGAAAAGACATGATACCAGGGTTAGATCTTTAAGTGCTTTTTTCATAATTTCAGTGAAAAATGTATTTGTACTTTTGCATGATATCGCCCACGAGTGCTTTATCGATATTAATGTAGTTCCGCAGTACCGGTACCTGGTACAGGTAAGGGATTTTCTTAGCGTTTTCCAGCCGCATGATGATATAGAGGAGATTGCCGTTGATATTCCTGGCCCGGATAAAAATATTTTCAATCAGCATTTCCCGATCTTGAGCATCCATCAGGAAATCCTTGTCTTCACGCATAACATCAGTGATTACTTCGTGCTGAAGCTTTACTACCTGTTTCCATATGTCAGCATAATATTGGGAAACTAAAATGGCATATTCCGGATTCTGGGCAGAGAGATTGAGCATTTTGTTAGAGTTCTCCGTAATCTTACCAAAATACTGATAGAGATAGATCAGTTTTTTACTCTGGGTAAGTGCTGAGTTGACATTCTTCAGCTGCTGGTAGATATACTCCTGGATGGCAATCACCTGGGCTGTTTTGTTTTTTATGTCATTGTACAGTTCGTTTTGCTTTTTATAAGAACTTAAAAAAGCTTCTTCACTTCCCATGCGTACGCCATGGTTAACAGAAAGCTGGGCCAGGAGTTTATCATTGACAACGATAGTCTGGCTGTATGCCAAAGGTCCTGAACCTACGAAAAGACCGATAATTACTAATTTTCTCATTATTAAAAAGATTTGATGTTGTTCATGATATCTTCCACTACCTGCCTGTCCCGGTTGACATAATACTGGAAAGCCCTTTTATTGCGGAGTACTTTCGCTTTAATATCCCGGATCTTTAACAGCATGTGGGTCGAGTTTCGGCTGAGCTGCTTCACTTCTCCCAAAGCATAATCCAGCAAAATCTTACGCTCGGATTTTTCCATCTGATTAATGGCCCCGTAGGAGGCAATGATTCCGACAATAAGCCTGATTACCATCTGAAGATCATCCACAAACTGAATTTGGGATGGCAGAACCGCAATAATGGAATAGGGAGCCGTACTGATTTCTTCGATAATAGCCTGCTGGTTATCCGTAATTTTATTAATCTCCCTGGTCATGGCTATTCCTGTCGGTACAGCCTGTATAGCGAATGAAACAATGCGCAGCCGGTCCTGGATTTTGGTAACTTTATCTTTAAAATTTTTCCACTGGGTATCATTGACCGTTTCCACCGAAGCATTCAGTGTCTGCTTCTGTCTCATTTCCTTTTGCCGCTCATGTTCTTTCACCGAGGCATTGATCTCGATGTCCATCATCGGGAAGGAAACATTTTCCTTTTGCCAGGCAGGAGTTGATCCCCCTCCTGAAGATGTGATCACGATATACACGGAAATCACCGACAGAACTATGAAAAACTTCCTTTTCATTTTTAAAAATTATGCTTGTACTTGTACATGATATTCTCCACAATACTTTTATCGGTATTGATATACCCGGCAAAAGGATTGATCGAATTCCAGAAGCCCAACCGGTTGGCTTTTTCAAGCTTGAGCTTGATGGCCAGAAGCCAGAGCTTCAGATTTTTTACATTCTCCGAAATGTTAAACAGGATCTTATACCGGTCACCTGCAGTCGCAAGATTCAGTTCCCCGGATGCAAGGATATCCGATACATCCGTTACGATCTTTAAACTTTGTTCATAGGTCTTCTGTGAGGCCTTTGCTCCGAAAATGGCATACTCAGGGTGGGCCGAGGCCAGCTGTACGACTTCCGAGGAATACTTATAGCATTTATTGAGCTCCGCGTAGATCTGCTGAACTTGGATTCCATTTTGCAGCGTCCCGGAAACTTCCTTCAGCCCTTTAAGTATTTTATTCTGGATATCATTGGCAGCCACCATCTGCGTTCCTACCCAGGTTTGGGCATCCTTCAGTTTTGAAGTCTCGTCAATGACCTGGTTCTGTTTGGCCTTCAGGTTCTCCGAATACAGGATCATGGCGGCCGTTACGGTCGGATCGATGTAGGTATTCTGTGCAAAGGCAGAGCTGCCCAGGCATATAAACAGGATACTGATATTAAACTTTTTCATATGAATATTGATTAAGTAGTTCTGAGAAGCTGATCTCACGGTCTTCCATTTCCTGGGAGATCACCTTAAAAATATTTTTCCCTTTGTGAACCGATTTCATCGCCCGGTAATAGGATTCAATCTTTTCATCAAGCGGATTCCCATAGAGATTAACCAAGGCCACCATGTTTGGCATTTTATCATCGAGCTTTTTAAAATCGCTAACAAACTGCTGTAAAGCCTTATCATACTCACCATGTACCTTCACATAATACTCTACCGCAGACTTTTCCGGCTTCTCTGTTGTATAGGTTAAATATTGCTCAAGGGAAACTTCATTCCCGTAGACTTCGCCTTTGGAACCCCGTTTCAGGTAAAATTCCTTGAAGCGGCTCCTGCCGAACTTATTATTCAGGTTATTAATCGTAAAAATCTTATTCTGCTCCACTTTGTTTAAAGAAAGCAGTGAAGCGATCTTATCAAAGTTGTCCTTGAATTTGGTTTGGTCCAGTAAAATGAACGTATCGGAATTATTGATGATTGAATCTTTTACTACCGCGTTACCGATAATATCATCGAGTTCCTGGGTAACCACCACTGCTTCCCCCCAGAACTTCCGCACCGTTTTGTAGAGATACAGGATGTACCCTCCCATCAGCTTACTGGCAATTGCTTTCCAGGCTTCCTCAATAATAAGGGCTTTTCGCTGGTCTTTCCGGAGACGCATTTTCTGGATGAAAGTATCCATTATAATCAGGGTCACAATCGGGAATAGCTTCGGGTTATCCTTTACATTGTCAATTTCAAATACAATAAAAGTTTCATCAAAAAGGGTATTATCCGCACTCTCATTAAGGGTAGTCCCATATCTGCCTCCTTTATAGAAATCCCTTAAAACAAAGAAAAAGGTTCGCAAATTAAATTCACCTTCCTTGATTCCATGCTTCTTATGATTCAGGTATAGTGGTAAAAATTTATCACAATAGTCGTAAAATCCATTAAAGGAAAGTTCTTTGCTGGATAAGGTTTCTTCAATTTTCTGGATTTTCTTTATAATCGCTTTTCTGAATGATTCGTTCCACTCTTCCGATGATTCAGGCTGCTTGATCACATCCCGGGACTTTACTAGGATCAGCTGCGTTTCATTATATGCTTTTCGTTTATTTTCATCATTCAGGGTTTCATATGCCTCATGTACTTTGTAATAAACATCTACATCGTAGTCAGGATTGTTTATGTTCTTATCCGGATGGTGCGTATTAAGAAGCGATCTTCCTGCCTGCCTGATTACTTCGGAACTTGCATCAAAAGTAATCTCCAGGATGTCATAATAGTTGCGCTCCGCTTTCAGTTCATTTTCAAATTCAGAAAACAGATCATCCTCGTTGATATTGTATTTATTCAGATACAGGATCAGCTCTTCGGTACTTTTACTCTCATACCACCGATTTCCCGAATTAAAATACGAATGGTAATACGACATCAGCACATTATCCAGGATCGACTTTTGCGCCGAAGACATCGAAGCTTCAGGTCCCTGCCAGATCAGGAAAATCAAATTGGTCAAAAACTCTATCTTCTCAATATTGAATTCTTTTTTATCCATCAGAAAAGGATTCATCGTAATAGGCTTTTCTTCTGTATACTGAATATACCTACCGCCTTTATACTTGCAGGTCCCAGAGTAGGAATCACCGGTATCGACAATCACGACATCATAATTATAGGTCAGATACTGCTCGATGATATTATTCATCAGAAAGGATTTTCCTGACCCCGATGGTCCCAGTACAAATTTATTCCGGTTATTGATCCGTCCGGTATCCATTGGCAGATCGGACGGATCAACTTTTAACGGAACCCCCTGACGGTCGGTAAACCGGAGGTAAAAATTCGATTCTTCGTTTACCGGGTAACTCTCTTTAAAAAAAAAACACAAGGCTGCTTCGCTTGTCGTCATGAATAAATCGTACTCCCTGAGTTCTGTGGCATTGCCCGGTATGGCCGAGCGGAAGAGTTCGAGCTGGTTATACGCATTCTGTGAGACAATGATGCCTTTGGTGAAAAGCTTATTTTCGATCATGGACTGGATATTTTCCATGATTTCCAGGCTTTCCGCCGAAAAGAGGATGGAAAAATGGGCATTGACCACCAACTGTCCGTCCATGGCGATATTCTGTAAAAGATCCCCGATCTCTTCCGCTATAATGGAATTGGAAGGGGAATTGGCGGCAGCGCCTTCATGCTTTTTTTTCTTTTTATCAAGTTCCCGCTGCTGGGGTGCCTGCATGGGGATGGATATAACCTGGTTGTAAATAATGGTCTCATAATCTTCCAGTTCATTGATAAATGAGAAATTGTCAACAGCGGTATCGGAAGCGGCACCATTGCCACCCAACAAAGAATACGGATCGATTTCCGAAGGCAGATCCAGATTCTCCACATCCACGTAGGAAATATTCTTAACGAACCGGTTTCCGATCTGAAGGTACTCATTGGTACTTTTGATATTATTGAAAACAGGGTTGTCAGAGAATCTCATAGATAAGGCTCCGGAAATATAATACTCGAAATCACTTTCAAACATATATTTGGGTTCACACCCACTCTGTTCTAAAAGCATAAAGATCTTCTGGCATTTATCCCTGAGTTCCTTGTAATTCCTTGGGGAAAACTTATACATCTTGCTTTTACCTTTGATCTTATCTTCGATAATATCCGTAAAGAGAAGAAGGGTATCGATGGTCTTGAACAGCCGGCCGTCAAAATGCTCGGAGTATTTCTGCTGGAGAAACTGGTTGGATTCTTCAGCCACATATTTTTTCTTTGAGAAAATATCCAGCTTCTGAACGATCCTTCCCTCCCCGATGATGGAAACCACTTGGTTCAAAACGGTATGGAAATTCATGTAATTATCAGGATCAGCAGAATACTGCTCTACGATATTCTTTATTTTGATGCCAATGATCGGGTTTCCATACTGCCCGAAAAGGACATCAAAATCCCAGCCCTTATCCTTAGCCAGGTCAAAGCCGATAAACGGGATATTAAATGTCTGCTTTTTTGTTTTCATTGCTTTTGGATTTACTATATTTCAATAGTCTTTTGTTATTCTTTGGAAAGATTAGAATCTCGTCAAAATTCTTGGTCTTATTATAAAGGCCGTGCTTATCCTGCCTCTTGAAAATAAGAAAAACACCTCCTGCAGTAAGGCCCAGTCCCAGTAGTGATCCCAGTAGTCCGAACTTGGAAAGGATAAGCGCTGCCAATACCCCTACTGCGATTATTCCTACCGCATAAAAAATGTACTTGCCCTTAAGTCCGAAAAATAAAAGGGGCTTTTTAAGCCCCTTATACAAATAGAACCCCATATTAATTGAAGAATGCGGTAACAAATTGAGGAACGACCAGAAGGAAAATCATCGCTCCTCCGTAGCCCAGGATCTCCTTGTTGATATCCTGGTCTCCGTTGCTCCATTTATTATACACTCTTAAACCCCCGATAAATCCTACTAGGCCCCCTACGGCATTTAAGATCAGCTTGATCGGATCCCAGTAATCCTTGATGGTACTGGCCGCATTGGAAATGGCCGAGGCTCCTCCCTGGGCCAGCATCGGGGTCATTGCCAAAACAATTAGAGCCAGGGTTAACACTTTTTTCATTGTTGTCTGTTGATTGGAATGATTTTTCATCATGTTAAAAAAATTTAAAAATTAAGTTGAAATATGTATTGAATAAATGTATTATATGATTGAATAGACTTTCTGTCCTTCATAATTGGCGACCAGCTGTACGGAGGTCTCAGACATTCTAAGCATTTCCTGCCAATCATTTTTTTTCGGCTCCGGCTGCTCTTTCTGTGTTAGAACAGTATCGTTAGTCATTGGTTCTTCAGTTTCTTCCTGAGTATGGTTACTTGGTTTTGAAACAGCTTGCTTATCTTCAGCTTCACGGAATATAGGAGCCTCTCTTATCTCCTCGTCCATATCCTGTTCAGCTTCAAAACGGTTTCTTAAATCTTCCAGGTCAGGTCTTGCAGATTCTATCATGTCATCCTTACTTTGGAATCCATTGGTTACAAAAGAATCAGGCATCTTGACATTTTCCACGTCTTCGATCTGAACCTGGGCAATCGTATGCTGTTGCCCGGCCACTTCCTCTAAAGAAAATTCTTCCGAAACATCAGTTTCTACTGTTTTATCTTTTTTCAAAAACAGATCATAGATTATGTTTGTTCCGTAATACAGGAAATAAACACCTAAAAGAATAAGTACGCCTTTTATCATTGCTTGTTGAGTATATAAGTTTTTTTATGATCGATCACCTGGGCTGCCAGTTTCCGGAACTCCTGTTTTCCCATAGCATACCGAAGGGCCAGGTCCATAATTACGCTACGGTCAACATTATAAGTCTGGAATTTGCCATATTCGATATGCACGTCATTATCCATCTCAATCATGCGGTTTTCACGTGCTTCCTTGAACTCTTCTCTTTCAACTAGAAATTTTTCGATATTGACCTCATTGTATTTTCTATCCAGTCGGATACTAAAGGGTAATTTGTAATGTTTCATTGATATAATTAATTATTTCATTAAAAGAGTTGTTTATTGCAAGTCGCTGCTCATAAGTAAGCTTCCTGGTATTGATCGTCTGAAGACAGTTCCTTTTATAGACCGGCTGCCCAATCAGGATTCCATATTTTGAAATTTCTTCATCCATTGGTTTCTGGTTAAGGTAATTATATCCTTTATCGTATTTAGAACGAATGAATATCCTATAGGCCTCACTTTGAATGAATCCCAATAGATTTACAAACACTAATGTTGACTTTACTGAGACATCGGAATATTCAAATGGAATAGTGATAAAATCACTGTAGATTAGCAGATCACTATACTTCTCATCCAGCGTTCCTGCTAAATCGAAAATATAAAGGTCCTGGCTTTCCTTTGCAGCGATAATACTTTCCAGATCAGAAAAAGGATTCTCGCCTTCTCCTATTTGCTCGACCTCATAGAGCTGGGGCTGCTCAAGCAGTTCATCTTCTAACCACTTATTATAAAATGATTTCTGAAAATCGAAATCATATACATGGATTTTCCTATCAGTAATTTCAGTTATATAATTACAGAAGGCAATGGATAGTGTTGTTTTCCCTGCTCCTCCTTTTTGGCTTGCGAATGTGATAATCATTTTTATTTCTTTTTTCTTTTACGTCTCTTCTTCTCTTCGTTTTCCATAGGATCCTTCGCGGATCCTCCGGAAGATCTGCCCAGCTGGTAAAGAAGATCACCGATACTTTTGCTGAACTCTTTTAAATTATCTTTTCCCGTATCCTGGTTTTGCTCAGGATGCAAAAACTCCTGGTGTACTTTTTCACCCAGAATGGAATTCAAATCCCCGACATAATGATGATTTGCGTGAATCACGTAATAACCTCCGGATTCAGATTTCATGATATGGACATCTTCTCGGTTCTGATGCTTCAGGTACTCTTTAACATCATCCCTTACCGCTTTGAATACTTCTTTGGTTTTTCTTCTTCTGCTCTCAAAAAGCATAAAATCCTTAGGGACATTGTCCGGATATTTATCCTGGATATATTTCATTAGGATATCCTTAGAAGTCTTATCAGATATATTAAAATCCTTCAGGCTTTCATAAAGCTTTTTATCTATTGTTTCTGAAGTCAGCTCAAATACCTTATCCATTTTCAAAAGATCGCTTCCTTTGTACACCGATCCGGTCTTATGATCGATAACCGAATACCCGAAAGGCCTTTGCCCATCTTTGTGATGGAACACCACTTCGATCCCGAATTTCTCCCTTAAACTTTTCTGCAGCTCACTATCAAACTCGATCTTAGCCTTGCTTTCTGTCTCTTGCCTTTCTACTGGAAGTACAGAATCACGTTTCCGGGAATCTTCTACTTTGAAAACCTTGTTCGAATACCTGTCTTTGTATTTTGATAGAATAGCCTTGATCTGCCTGGACCTTGGATCATGTACAAATAGTTTTAGAATAATCTGATCTTTGGCAATTGATTGTTCTTTCACTCCGTTTTTTACGATATCCATTTTATTTTCATCCTCCTTATCCTGCAAAAACTGGAAACCGCTTTTTTCCAATACCAGTTCCATCTGTTTTAGTGAACTACATTGATAACTCAGCAGCTTTTCAATCTTTCGCTCTGTATTGATCCCATACATCTCTTCCATGACCTTGCTTATAGCCTTTTGGGATTTAAGCTTTTCAAAACTGTCATCAATCTTTTTCCCGGTTTCCTCTTCTACCCTGGTAGAAACAATATGGATATGGTTGTTTTCGGTATCATTGTGGAAGACCACAATAAACGGCTGGCCACCATAGCCCATCTCTTGCATAAATTTGTCAGCCACTTTTGTCAGCTCTTCCTTGGTATGCTCCCGAAACTTTGTCGAGATCGCTGCATGGAACTGGGGCTTTTTTGTTTTCTCGCTTTTTGAGACCAGTGCCAAATGCCCTTTGACATCTTCCATGCTGCTTTTTTCACTGATATAAGACGGGAAATTTTTCATCATCATCAACTCACCTTTTCCGCCTTCTATTTTTTTGTCATTATATTTTACCCCGGGAAATGAAGCACCCGCAGATGCCATTATCTTCACGATCATTTTGAAAGTATTGCATGAATATTCCTGAAAGTTTCATTTTGTTTTTCCTTTAATTTTTTTACTTCTGTAACCTGTAGTGTAAAGTTTTTCAGGACCTGGTCGGGAATGGATTTTTGTGCATTGGCAAGTCTTGCGACTTGGTTAATGTTGGTCTCTATTTTTATAAAAATATTATCCTGCTCTTTAATGAACTTCAATATTTTTCTCCGGTCATCTTCCTTCGGCCGGTCTTCAACAGAATCAATGATTAGCTGTGTAAGTGATATATTTCTTTCCAAACACATTTTTTTCCATTGCTTCTTTTTGCTTTCTTTGATTCTAAATTTTATCATTGCTGTACTTTTCTCCATTCCTATTATCTTTAATCAGAAAGCTTGATTATTAACTGTTTGACGAGTCAAAATTGAAAGATTATTTTATTATTGGCAAGCAATGTGGCCGGACATGGGCTAAATGATACTAAAAGGTGCTAAATAATACATTTAACAGTTTCTAAGGAAATATTATTCTCTCCGTAATGAATTAATATAACATACGAAAAAAGAAATGCGATGAGTTTTAGGAAATATGTGCAAAATTTTTAATCTCTTTGATGGCATTCAATCTACCAATCATAAGTCTGGAACTTTAGTACTCTATAAAGTTTACAGATTCATTGTTACATATGAAAATTAAAAAGAAAAGTAATTTCAGAATGTAGAATTTAAGGATTTTAATTTGACGGAATTTCTACGATTATGTTTCTGTACTGCCATTTAAACTGTTTTATTTGCCATCGTAAATATCCGGCATAAAAAAAGGTGAGTTCCGAACCCTTTTCCCCCTTTTTGAAAAAAAGGCGAGATCGTCTTTGTACCAAAATTTCGGAGAAATTGTGGGTACAAAGACACATCTTGCAACTCGCGCAAGTCGTTTTTTTCCAGAGCTCTGGAAATGATGTCTACTGACAGTGGATTTTTCATAAAGACATGATAACCAATGGTTATAAATTGTAAATTAGCCTTTTGAGCTATAGAATTGTACCTTAAAAAAAATTGATACAGAAAAAGAAAAAAAATAGTTCATTGCTGTTAAATCCTAAATTTAAGTATTAAACAATTGTCATACAATACATTGAGAAGTGCAAAAAATCGTTCAAGAGGTCTATTTTTGATAATATCCTAGGGAAAAATTCCCTAGGTATGTAAATTGAGCACATAAAAATTACCATTCATAACCAGGGGAAATTTTCCCTACCCTCGAAAACATCTACCTGGAGAAATTTTCCCTACCCCTGAAAGCATCCACCTGGGGAAATTTTACCTACCCCCGAAAACATCTAACTGGGGAAATTATACCTACCCCTGAAAACATCCACCTGGGGAAATTTTACCTACCCCTGAAAGTATCCACCTAGGGAAATTTTACCTACCCCCGAAAACATCTAACTGGGGAAATTATACCTATCCCCCGAAATATCTACCTGGGGAAATTATACCTACCCCTGAAAACATCCACTTGGGGAAATTTTCCCTACCCCTGAAAGCATCCACCTAGGGAAATTTTACCTACCCCCGAAAACATCTAACTGGAAAATACCTTATTGAAAAATAAAAATTTGCAGAAAAAAAAAGAAATAATATATTTTTATCGTACAATACAATTTTTATCATGAAGCCAACACTTGAATTTTATACGCTTTTCCAATTCATTTATGATCACTTTAATCATACCCTCTATAATAATGAATTACCTAGCTGCATGATCGTCATAACAAGAAAAAACAGGACCTTTGGTTATTACTCTTCTAAGCGGTGGGTCAATAAAGAAAATATAGAAACTGATGAACTCGCTATTAATCCGATGTTCTTTAGTAAATATCCTCTAATTGAAATGCTCCAGACCGTTGTTCATGAGATGTGCCATTTATGGCAGAACCATTTTGGCAAGGAAAGTAGAAGAACTTACCATAATAAAGAGTGGGGGAACAAAATGGTTTCCATCGGCCTGATGCCATCCAATACAGGAAACCCGGGATGCAAGAAAACAGGACAACAGATGATGGAATATCCATTTATAGAGACTTGTAAAAGCCTGGTCAAAAATCCAAAGTTTGAAAAGCTCTGGTATGACAGGACGACCAATATTAAATTACTTAACTTCAATTTTCCTGAAGAACAAGAAGAAATTATCGGTACTACTTCTACTGAAGATCAGGATAACTTAAGGCTTTTGTATTCTTCTTTCTCGATAGAAAATCCACTGGCAAAGGTTTCCAATACAGATTCCAAGTCAAAATACCATTGTTCTAACTGCAATATTAATCTCTGGGGAAAACCAGATCTATATATTATATGCGGAGTTTGTGAGGGGGAATTCGAGGAAAATTAAACACAGGAATACTGGGTTTAGTTGAAATCGTTAAAGATCAGTGGTTATTTAAATTCATAAAATGATCTAAGTCTATCGTTTCCCTGAACACGGCAGTTACTTCTCCCCTGGTCTCAACAATTTCATCGGCTTCTACGCATATCACCGGAAAATCTTTATTTAGCGATATCAAACAATTATCTATGAGATCAATTCTTTTTGCAGAAAATCCCTCTCCGGCAATATAGACAATAACCAATTTTCCATGCTTGGCTTCCAGATCCGACCTAATGATCATAAAGTCGCCGGGCATAATATAGGGATAATTTGACATGCCTTTTGCCCTTCCGATGAAGGTCGAATCCGGCTTTGATAAAAACTTCTCGTCCAGGCTTATTCTTCTTCCGGAGAAATCTTCTGCAGGTGATGGAAACCCGTTAGCTATATCATTATGTAATTCAACATAATATTTATCCCCGTCATTCTTTATAGGATAGAAATCGATTTCCTGGTATATGTCCTTGGCTTTTGTTAAAATCATATTATGATATTAAAATTAAATCATTCCATTTTGTCGTGTAGCATTGAGAGAGCTTCTCTCTTAACATTTTTTCTCTTTTTTTCAGGTCCTGCGAAGCCAATGCTATTACTGGATCTGATTTTGATACGTTCAGGGAATCCATCACTTTCATCAGCTTTTCATGCCGGTGATCTTCATTTAAAAATAAGTTTCCCTGCCTATATGGTTCAGGAGTAATTCCATGAACAACTACCCCTGTTTTCTTATATCCGTAACCTTGCTTATATATGATATATAAAGCTTTCCTGGCATATTTGGTTATCGTTATACTGGAATTAGAGGGAAAGGGCAAATTAATTATTACCTTATTGCCATACTGTGGCTCATTTTCTTTATACCGGTTGGTGATTAAAAAAACTTCTACTTTGCTGCAGTATGACTTTTCCTTTCTTAATTTTTCAGCACATCTTGTCGCGAACGTCGAAACCCTCTCCATTAAGTTATCATAGATATATTCATCACGGGCAAAACTCCTGGTCGTAGCAATTGCTTTTTTTCTTTGTGTTTCTTCCAGATCCAGGTAGTTTAAACCTGATAACTCTTTCTTTAAGCGTAAGCCTACAATGCTCAGTTCCTTTTGGACTGTATAATCCGGCAGCTGCGTAAAATCATAAGCCGAGCGAATGCCCCAGCCACTTAACTTTAATGACAGCTGCCGGCCTATTCCCCAGACATCTTCAATAGGAAACCATTTGAGCGCCTTAATCCGCTTTTCTTCAGTATCGATAACATGCACACCATTTAGATGTTCAGGAAACTTTTTAGCGATCTTATTGGCCACCTTAGCCAGGGCTTTAGTCGGAGCAAAACCAACAGAAACCGGAATCCAGCAATTTTTCATAACCGTGCGTTTCATTTCTTGCCCGTATTGATTAAGATCATAATTTTCAAATCCGGTGAACTTTAAAAATATTTCATCAATCGAATAAATTTCTACCTCCGGAGTAAATTCAGAAAGTGTGTTCATCACCCGCCGGCTCATATCGTCATATAGTTCATAGTTGCTGGAAAAAATATGCAGTTCATCTGAAATAAAACTCTTAAGCATAAATGCCGGAAGACCCATTTTAATGCCTAATTCCTTAGCTTCATTACTTCTTGCAATAACACATCCATCGTTGTTTGATAAAACAACTACAGGCTTTTTATTGAGCTCAGGCTGAAAGGCTCTTTCTGAGGATGCATAAAAATTATTACAATCTACTAGGGCAAACATAAGTTTATAGGAAGTGAATTCTGCTGTAAAGGTATAAAAATTCAATATTAAAAAATGAAGGCATATAATAATCTCCTTATAGTTAATGAATTGAAAGCATTTGACTAATCACCTGGATGCCCTGCCAGCTCATCTCCCTTCAGGAACTTACCCGGGAACCGATGATGATCTCTGGTGTGGACATCGTTCTGGATATCCACTGATCCAATCTCAAGGAACTGCTTAGCCGAAGTGCTGCCGGCTCTCCTCTCTTCAGGTGCTTGCCTGGAATCCGGTATAAATTACAAATCAATTAATACCAGGAACAAAAAAAGGTCTGGTATAATACCAAACCTTTAAAATATCTATTCTATGTAAAATTTCCAAGTAAGATAAAAAAGTGTACATAATACAATCCAGAATATTATTCCGATAAGTTTTATTCCTCTGTCATAGTGCCTAAAGAACAGGCATTCTATTACAAATTCTTTGATCTGTTTCATACATTACTTTTTTCGAAGGAAATCACGTTTCGGCTTTACCAGCTCTTCAAGCTTTCCGGAATTATTATTGATCAGGTAGTCTACAGTTTCCACCTCCAAATAATAGTTGGGAATTTCATCATTAAGAATCATTTCGGCAGCCCTGGAATTAGCTGCATCATTATATATCTTTGTTCCCAGTAAGAATCCTAGTGATGACCCGGCTAAGAATATAAAGATATTAATCAGTATTGTAATAGATTTTTTATTTTTCATGAGTTTTTGAATTTTAGGTTGAAGATGGAGGGCTTAGTAATCCGGAAATCCATCAGACTCTCTTTAAGAAATATTTTAGAAGGCTTTAAAAAATCCGGCTAAAGATTAGCCGGATCACCAAAATAAAAATGAAACGATTACTAGCCGTTTCTATTAATATCCAAAGATACTAATTATGGTACCACATTTAAGACAACAGTAATCTCTCTATCTCCATATTCTGTGAATAAATTTGTATTTGACGTTGCTGAAGTTCTATATCTGATGATATAAGTACCTGTAGCAGTAGGCCTTACCCAGAAAGTATTTCTTTGGTTTACAGGTGTACTTGGCAGGTAACTGTAAATTTCAAAACTGTTTGTAGAGTTTTCCCCGAATGTAGCTGATGATATAACCTGTCCTGCTGTACTGCGGGTCTCTGCTGTAAGTGGTAAGTTGGTTACTCCAAATCCTCTTTGAGGAACGATTGCAGCAATATTGGGATTACCTGCAAGCTCCTGAGGGATATTGGAGTTCATCGTTAATTGAAGCCAGGTATTAACAGATACGGTTTTGCTCATAGGAGTAATTGTCGTACTGCCACTCCAGAATAATTTCCGGTCAGCTTTTAATATCTTTTCTCCTTCGATTATAACAGAGTTCTTTTTCCGTGCTGATATTTTAAGGGAATTTACTCCCGGGCTTTGCTTTAACAGGTCAAATTCGATAGGCTGGTTCTGATAATCATACCAGGTTCCGAAAAGGAAGTTTCCCTGATAGGCATTGGAATCCATCCAGTAAATAAAGGGCGAGCCTGATTCCTTTTCGATCTTGTATTGATACTGCGTATTTCCTGATCCATTGATTTCAAAAGAGAAACCATCAAATAGGGCGTTCGGATAAATATTTTGGGAAGTAGTGATCAGCTCCTGTCCCGGAGTACCATTGACTGTGATTGGAACCTGCTTAATGATCAGGTTCTTATCCGAGTCGAAAAAATAACATTGAATCATCTGTTGACCGATGGTAGTAGGCGTATAAATAAAATCCGTCCCATTAGGATTCAATGTAGTACCTTCAGTACCTACAACAGTAAATTCCGAAATCAGCTCTGCATTGTTATTAATAGCTTTTTTCAAAACTCCTTTATTTGCAGAATTATAAAAAAATTGGGAAGGGATATTTGACTTGATGTTTAAATTAATGGATTCACCAATATTGATCGCGTTTGCAGAGGGGGTAATCTGAACATTGGAAGGGGTACGCTCATTATTAAGGCCAATCCACTCATTCCCATCGAAATGATAAAATCCGACCTTTGTTACGTTTGATACCCTTCCTGAAGCATTACCATCGAGAGTATTAATGTAAATCATTGTTCCTTGATCCACTGCGGGTCCCATATTATCAGCTCGCAGCCTTCCTACTCTTGGAATTAAAAGGCCTTCTTTAGAGTTGGATGCCAGGTTAGCATCTGCTATCCGCATATCGATAGTAGCTTGGGGATTTGATGTGTTAATCCCGACTCTCCCCTGTTGTGCCTGGGTAATTGAAAGCATGCTTATGGTTAAAGCAGCGAAAGTAATTTTTGAAATTTTCATTGTTTTTTAATTATAATGTTAATGAGGGAATAAATTTTTGTGTGTTTTTAGAATCGTTTAAAGTGCTATTTCTCCTGCCAGTGCGGCTTCCTGGAGATAGATCTCATATTTTTTCTTTTCCGATGAGACCAGGATTATGTAACCGTCGTCCGTTAATTCCCATCCAACGACTTCCATCTTCTTTCCAGCAATTTTCTTGGCAGCACTTGAAATAGGAAGATCCTGGATTTTATTCAGCGCATCTGCCCCTCTGTGAATCACGCTAGCCATGTTCATGACCTTTCCTGCACCCTGAAGGATGTTTGCATTTCCTGATCCCAGGCCGACTGCAGAGGCACCGGTTCCGGCGATATCCGCCAGGTTGCCGATCAGCTTTGTGCTGAGCATGGATTTTATTTGCTTTATAAACATAAAGTCTTTCCCTGCAGGGAGGTAAATCTGCAGCATATCGCCTTTTCTGATCGATAGGGAATCATTGACCAGCAGTTCCGTTTCCTTGTTCTGTACTGACTTTACCGCCAGCTGTGCTGAAGCGTGTATCGCCAGGAAAAAGGAAATAGCTATGAATGTTCTTTTCATATATTTGAGTTTAAAGTTTGTTTTGCATCTGTTTTATGAGCTCGCTCCTGAGAGCTTCCGGACCACTGATAGAGTACATGAGTACATTGTTTCCGATGGAAATAGTAAGGGTACCATAATTAAAGATCCTTCCTATCCAGTTCTGAAACAGGCCAACCCCTTCTATTTTATTGATCGGGATATCATGTACCATTTTGTAGAATACTCCGGAAGATATACTTAAGGTTCCTTCTGTTATGTAAAGCTTTACTGATTTTTTTCTGAGAAGCGAAGAAACTCCTTTGTAAAAAAGAATGATAAGTAAAAAGCAAATTAGCTTTAACAGACCGCTAAGTATAAAAAACCCGGGAATACCTATAAATCCTATAGCTATACAGGACACGGGATATACATAAGAAATCCAATTGGATTTAGTCTGGTAGAGAACAGGGTTGTCGGTCTCCATAGTATTGCTGTTTAAAATTAGATTGACCATTGTTTTACCATTTATGATTCCGGATCTAACTCTGTTTTTTCTTTCTGCATCTGTCCTTAAGAGTTTCAAATGCAGGGCTGTACCCTTTTGGCAGTACGACCGATTTGCGGTTTTCCGCTTTCAGCTGCTCTAAGAGTTTTAGAGCCTTGTTCCTGGCTTTTCTTGGATTCTCATGGACAATATGGTCCAGCTGTAGGATTAATGGTTTCTTACTCATTGTTAACTATTTTGGGATTGGTTATTTTTGGTATACTTATAATTTCAGATTTATTATCTATAATAAATTGCATCATACTTTTAAGTAAGGTTTTCCAATTGATGATAGGCCTGTTATAGTCATTATTCCAACCATTGTTTAGCCAGTCATTATACTTTTTCTCGATTTTAGCATCAGCTTCCGGATCATAGTTTTGTAGACTTTTTGCATACGTGAAAAATTCCTCTAAGGATGGAGCCTCTACATTACTATTGATTGGGATTATTTTGTTTTCTTCAGTATGGATACTATTACTTGAAATTTGATTTGTAGTACGCTTTATCGTAGCAGATTTAGATTTGGATTTTATTTTTATATTCTTTTCAGGATCTTTTTGTGAAGAAGTGCCTTTTTGCAAATTAAATTGCTCATTTAAAAAATTGTATGTACAGGGATAACCAGTTGTAACTTCGTAATTTATTAATTTATTATCTTGTAATTTTTTCTTATTAACTCTTATCGTTTTGAGTGATAGATTTAACTCTCTACTAAGTTTTAAGTCTGACAAAACAAAATCTTCCCTTTTATTTTCAATCCATTTATTAATCAAAAATGTGTAGATAGCAATGGCAGATGGTGCCAACCCTAGATTTGAATTTTCTTTCCAAAATTTAGATAATACATCTGGATATTTCATTCTCTAGGTTTTTGCGCAAATAATTCTATTGCTTTACTAATATCAATTACTATTGTATTTTTGTTTTGATAAACAGCATCGTCTATAACTCCAGAATTTTTAATTTTCTGAGCGGTGTTCCGAGATACACCAAAAATTTTAGCAATTCCTATAATTCCATACTCATATTTTTTAATTGCTAAACTTTGTATATTAAGATATTCTGCAACAGTTAAATCTGATATTTTTTTTTCAAGGTCCATCTTTAGAATATATTTTAGTGAATAATTTAAATTCTTATTTAAAATTTATTTATGCATATTATTTATAACTAGCATATTAATCTTAAGTTCTTAAATAATTTTTGAAATATTTTAGAGAGGTAAATTTTAGAGTTATTTTATATAATTATATTTACACTCATATATTATTATATATAATTTACTTATCTTTGAACAAATGTAGACAAAATATTGTCTATAAACAAAAAAATTGGACAAAATAATGACCATAAAAGACAGAATTTTGATTTTTCTTGCTGAAAAAAGTATTAAGAAAGAAGCCTTTTATGCTGATATCAATATGTCGGCATCTAATTTTAAAGGGCAAGCTCTACATAGTGATTTAGGCGTTGATAAGTTGGCTAGAATTCTGAGCTTATATCCTGAACTTAATTCAACAGACAATCTTATCTGGTTAATAACAGGCAAAGGAAAATTAAATCTAAATGAGGAAGTAGTAGAAAAAGAAAATGACCAGCAAGATGCTGATCATAATAAAACTGAAGAATTAGGAAATGTTCTTGCAAGTATGTTTGCCTTAACCAATGTTCATAGTAAAGATTTAAGCTTCATTATGAACCAAATTGAAAAGGTATCTGTAAAATTAAGTGAACTTGAGAAAAAAACTGACATGGTTGTAAAATATATGTCAGTAGACAAATAATTAATATTATCATTAATTTCTGTTTGTGATGATAATTTCAGAACCACCGAGAAATGTTTTTGTGGGATTTTCTAAAATTAAGTATCCAAGTTCGCTACTGAATATTTTCAAATCCTGCATCGATTTAAGAAAGCCATTATTGATTTCTTTCTTTACTAAATACATTTTTCTTAAATATTCTTTTTCCGCCTCTTCCGACATATCCTGGCTATAATCTTCCCACAATTTATCTGATAGTGCAACGAGAATATTTAATCTTTTCCTGTGATTATTCATTCCCTTTTCTTTTAAATAAAATTGTGGAAAATCTATCTAATGTTTTATTATTAAATTTATTAAGCGAATTCAATTGGCTGTAATAGTTTTCTAGCCAAAATATCAGACCAACAATTATAATAATTAAGCAGATAATTGCAACATCAGCAATGGCAGATATTTGATTTTGATTGAAAAAAATAAATTTCACATAGGTCATCAGATGAAAATATCCCGATACTAAACATGCATAAAATGTAAATTTGTTCGCGCGAAAAAGTCCACCTAATGCCACAAGAATGATACAAGCTGAGATAGATAAAAAATATACTGCATCATCACGATCAAGGGTTTTCACGCCCACAGTATTGTAGATAGGTTTAGTTAAATCAATCCATTTTCCCAGTATATTATTTAAAAAAGGAAGTACAGCAGAAATTACAACTAATACGGATGCAATAATTTCAATTATTAATTTATTTCGGGCGATCCGGTTTTGTCGGATCAATAGTTTCTCCGGTTCCTGGATCTGTTCCGGGGTCTGTCCCTGGGTCGGGCTGTAATCTTCTTGGCTCACGTGTCTCTTGAATTTCATTAATGCCCTCTAAACTATCAACTTCCTTAGCACTTTCAGATTTTAATGTTTCTAAAGACTTGGTTAAAGTATCTTTAATAATTAGAGAACTCTGTTTTTTAGTTTCACTTTTATAATTTTCTTGTATCATATCATTGACATCGTCTCTATCTGAACAGGAAATTCCACAAGATAAAACAGATATTATTACAATGCCATTTAGAAAAAGTCTTCTTTTATTCATAATATTATTATTTTGGCATAAAATTAACGTTTTCCTTTTAAATTCATCCAAAAAATTTATTCCTATAATATTTTGCAAAAATACAAATTATATCACTAAAATAGGATATCAAATGTAATAATTTTTATTTAAAAACTCTTTCGATTCTTTAAATAGTTAAAAAAAAATAACGCCTTTTATTGGAAGATATATCTATTAATTCAATGTATAGTAATTTATATTTTATCCCAATATATTGAATTTATTATATTTTAATAAATCAGTTATAGTAATGTGAATTTGATAAAACACGGTTTATCAATAAATTAAGAATAAAATAGTTACTATCTATCATAAATATTATGCATAGCATAACATCCCGCCAGGATAACTTAGAATCCAATTTTTGTTTTTTTTTGTTCTTTTTTCACTTTGGATATGACAAAATGTCAATCCTATTTTTCCAAAACTCTCTAAAAGATAAAATTCCTTTTGACAAACGTATTTTTTAAATATTTATAACTTTATTATTTTACTATTTTAAGGCGCTGTAAGTAATTGAAAATGTATAGCTTGTGAATTGGAAAACGAAGTTTTTATAAGTCAAAACGAAGTTTTTATAAGTCAAAACGAAGTTTTTATAAGTCAAAACGAAGTTTTTATAAGCCAAAACGAAGTTTTTATAAGCTAAATATTAGAATCAATACTAAGTATTTATTTTTTTACTTCGTTTTTATTTCTATATTTGCTTTCTAAAAAATATTATGAAATTAAAAGATATAAAAATTAATGATAAAGTCATATTTCAGCACAATGCTATAACTTCTGGACGATATGATTTTACAGCGTGCATGCTCGACATACTCTTTATGCTTTTATCTTGTCTCGAAAAAGATAAACTGGAATATA